>JAKBQO010000057.1 GCA_021835185.1 Thermoplasmata archaeon | reverse complement strand
GTTCAAGCAATTCTCTGGCTGCCCAGCCAATTTCCCCGAATATGGAACTGATAGCCAGCATCAATAACAGAAGGTATAAATTTGCTATAATTGAGTTTAAAAATATTATAATAACTGCCCAGGAAATCAGAAGCCCTGAAAACCCTGTAATGGCTATAGATTTCCTTTTGCTTTTTCCCAGATAGTAGCCACCTATTACTCCCGTTAAAGATTCTGCAAGAACGGAAAAGAATATAATCAGCCCTGTATCTTCAGGAAAATGGAATGGGCCAATTACAAGATCTGAAAATGCAAATCCCACTATTATTGCCATCCCCATAAATGTAAGCGCCAGGAATTTCAATGTGTTTCTGGGAGTAATTTCAAGTTTTTCATTTAATTTTTTGCTAAGATTCCATAGCCCGCTTTCTTCCATGTGGTACCTGGCAAATAGGGCTGCTCCACCTGCTATAATTGCAATAGCTATCAGCAGGATCTTCTGTGTTATCACGGATGAAGGGTATACAAGAAAAAGCCCGGATATTGCAGTAACACCAATGTTTGCCATATTTGAGGACTCTACAATTGCAAACCCCCTGCTTTTTAATGGAAGGTATTCTATCAGTATTGCCAGTGAGAGTGTTTCATCTCCACCAAGCCCGAACTCCGCAATAAATACAAATATTATAAGTGCGATGTAATTGTAGGATGCGCCGATTCCTATAAGGCCGGCGACTGTTATGCCCATAGTCAGAAGGAATATATTTTTCCTCCCCAGGCGGTCCGAGATATAACCCATGGACATATTCCCAGCAAGCAGGCCGGCAGGTGCAGCACCGATAATATAATAATATGAAAATTGCGGGACAAAATACCATGTTGTTATCAATGGTGCTATTGCCAGTGTAACTCCCCACATAAAAAATGATATTGATACTGTAAAGAAAATAATCCAGTGCTTACTGTTCCATGGCATTCTGCTTATTTTTTCTGATAGGTGTATATTTTCTAAATCTTTCATCCAATCCCTCCGCCGGTACTGGCCGGATCAGGTTCCCGGGGTCGATCCCTATCCTCTCAGCTATAATAGCTCCCCCTGGATATTTAAAAGCCTATTTTCAAGCAATATTTAAATTTTGCCCGGTAGAAATTTATCAGCCATATTTCACATATAAATGATGGGACCGGATTCTATGGAAAACTGGAATGTCAGACTATTAGTTTCAGTTCATAACCTGCAATTGTTACTATAATTCCCACAATTACCATTACCACTATCCAGAATTTTGCCCTGCCTGCAGTTGTTTTGCTTATGAACAGCCCAAGCACGGCCAGTGATAAATAGGAAAGGAATAATGGAATTTCAATATTATTTCTAACGATAAGTGATGAAGATAAGGGTATTAAAGCTCCAAGGAAACCGAAAAAAGCTGCGATTAATGCCCCCAGAAGTGATTCAACAAATATTTCTATGCCAAGATGCCCCTTTAAAAGGTAATCCGTAGATTTAAGGTTCAATTGCAGTGCTGTCCTGTGCAGTTCCTCATTCAAACCTGCATACTGTGCGATAAAATAACTGAAGGCTCCTGCAAAAGATGAGCCAAATGATATCCTGAAGGCCTGGAAAAGATCGATACTGCTCTTTCCTATTATCCCACCTGAGGCAAGTATCAATGCAGTTATAATTCCATCGGAAAGCCCGATACTAACAGGGAATATATATTTTTTATTCATTTTACTATGTGTTTTCCCGTGATAACTTCGTCAATAGAATGTATAGCGCACCCCATATCTTCTATCACTTTTATGAGATAATTATAATTAATATTTATTCCCTCTACCGTGATGCTGGTACCCATGGTTTCCATGTCCATTTCAGTAACCGTAATTTTCACGGCATCTACTCCCGGCACGTCTTCGATGGAACCGGCAAGTTCAGTCAGTGTTGGCCTATTCAATCCTTTGTCTACATCCAGTAAAATTCTCCTCAGATTCATATATATTTCAAACCTCGAAGCATTTCAGCCATGGGCTTCATTCTTCTCTATTTAAATCAACTATTAAATTATGATTTATTAACCTTTTGCAATTTTAAATATATTTTTGCAGAAAATTATACCTGCTCTATGCAATCATAACTTAACCATGGCAAATTTGCGGCATATATTTTTATATTAAATTGCATATCAAATTTAATGATTGCCATAACATTTGTGATACCTTCCAGCCTGGATTACAATGGCGGGATAGAGAAGACTATAGCCCGCTATAATTCTTATACTACAGATGATTTCAAAAAAATAGTGCTTCAGGGTGTTCCCGGGGGTAACAATAAAGATGTTTATGGCATAAATTCTGTCTATTCAAAACTTATCATATCCACATCAGGTAAGTTAAATTTTCTCGTAAGGGCAATGGCACCTTTTATTTTAAAATTTGATAGGCTCTTAAACTACAGGGTTATAAGAAACATTGAAAACAACTCACAGGTAATTTACCTTACAAACGATGATTATTATTATTTATTTGCACACGGAAAATTTTTTGTCTGGAGTGAGCATGGGAACATACCATCCAGTTATACAGGGATTAAACCGCTAAATAATGCAATATATGCATTGATTAAGGATAAGCTCATATTCAGGAAAATCAAAGCAATGCACCTCATAAACTGCTATAACATGAATCTGGCCCCATTCAAAAATACCTTCTGTGTCCCCAATGGAGTTGACACTTCACATTTCTTTCCATCCGAAAGGGCCCATAGTTCAATTCGCCTCCTATTCGTTGGAAGGCTGGAAAAATCAAAGGGAATAGATAAAATCGTTAACGTATTTAAACAGAATCTTCTAAATATTGAATTCACAGTTGTGGGGTCAGGTGAACTGGAATCACTTTTTTCAACACCGGTTAAAAATGTAAATTATGTAAAAAACCCGGACAATGAAAAGCTTGCAGAAATATACAGGAACTCGGATGCTTTCATTTTCCCCTCTATGCTGGAGAATTTTGGAAATGTGGTACTGGAAGCTCTATCATCAGGGCTCTATGTTATAGGGTCAGAATCATTGAGGCCGCGATTTGATGATATTGAAAAAATGAATTTTCTTGAATATATAGAAAGCACAGAAAGTGCAATACTGAAATCACTGGAAGATCTGGATAGGAAAATCGAATACACGGGAAAATATGAAAACAGGATTAAAATGCACAATTATATTGCGGGCAAATATGGATGGGACGTTGTGCTGCCACAGTTTTATAATAAAATGAAGAATGCCTATTATAGTGAATGATATGCGCTTGCAGAGAATATTTAACTCTATCATTGAAATTTAAAAAACTAAAAATTTTATATTATATTGAAATTGAACCATTATGGCAACAGAAATTATATGGCACGGACATGCTGGATTCTCAATAAAGAATGCTGTTAACATACTTGTTGACCCGTTCTTCAGTGGAAACCCGCTGAGCAGCGAGGATGTTAATAGTATTAAAGCTGATCTGATACTCGTTACCCACGGGCATTTTGACCATGCTGGGGATGCTGTAACAATAGCTAAAAAAAATGGTTGTCCTATTGTCTGTTCTTTTGAGCTTTCAGAGATTATTAAAAAGGAGAATGTTGAAACAATAGACATTAACCCGGGGGGCACAATTGAATATAAGGGCGTGAAGGCAACGGCAGTTCCGGCAATACACTCATCAAGTTATAACGGTGCATATGCCGGTGAGGCAATGGGCTTTATTATTGATAATGGTGATATGAAAATATACCATGCTGGAGATACCACATTTTTTAAAGACATGGAGCTCATAGGAGAAATTTACCATCCCGATGTTGCAATGCTGCCCATTGGCGGCCATTATACAATGGATGTGGATGGGGCAATAGAAGCACTGAAACTTCTTAAAGTAAAAAATGCGATACCTATGCATTATAACACATTCCCGCCAATTAAGGCAGATGCTTCAGAATTTCAGAAGAAAGCGGAAAGGAGTGGTGTTAAGGCAATAGTTCCTGATATCGCAAGGCCTTTCAAGCTATAAAAATCCAATCAAACAACAATATTTTTATTTTTCCTCAGATATTTTTACTTTTCTTATAAGTGAGCCTGTTGAATAAAAGCATTCCGAATAGGTGGAATAACTCCCGCCTGCAAGGCCCGATGGGTCAATTTCATAGCCAAGGAACATACTGCTTTTAATCTTTCCGTGTTGCCTGAATATAAAATAGTTTATAGAATTCATAAGTATGGATTCTGAATAATTATTCATATAATAATCATTTATGTTCTGTGTTACCGTTATGAGAGAAGTCCGGAAGTGCCTGGAATTTCTAGCTAGCATATCTATAATCTCGGCCTCCCGGGAGTTTCTCAGAAACAGATGGCTTTCATCCATAACAACTATTTTCTCTCCCTCCTCTTTTTCAACTGTAGAAATTATATAGCTGAATACCAGATCGAAGAACGCATCACGGATGTCTGCATTTTTATGCCCGAACCGGAATACTATAAAATTTCCTTCAAGTTTTACAGGTGTTTTGAATGGCATACTGTAAACAGCTCCCTGTGTACTTTTATTTCGGGAATAGCCCAGCCTGATTTCAGAAATTAATTCATTGAATGTGGCAACTCCGGATTTTGACATTAACCCTGTTAAAATCCCGGTGATATTGTTTTCACCTATACCTGTCAGTTTTGCTATGGCAGTTGATATAATATTTGCCATTTCAGGAGTTTCAATGAAAAAATCTACATACTCCCCAAGAGATAGGTCTATCACGTGCCCGTAAGAGTATTCTCCTAGCGGGTCAATGACATAAACTTTCGCATTTCTGTTCTGATCCAGCAATTTTTTTGCAAAATAAGATTTTCCAGAACCTGTTTCGCCTGTTATGGCAATATTATATGAATTGCCCCTGAATGGCTCGAAGTAAAATGGCTTCCCGGTTATTGCATTGATTCCAAGTGGTTCTGCTGCCCGATCTGGAATAGGTGTAAATGAACAGGGGAAGAGTTCTGATATTGAAGCAGAATCCAGCATATATTTAATGCCCTGCCCCTGCAGTTCAAGTGGATCGAATGAATTTCTGTTAAAATAATGGAAAGTTTTTAACCTGAATCCAGCAGATTCCATTGTTTTTTTGAATATTTCAGCATTGGAGCGGAGAATAGCTGGATGCCCTGATATTACAGAGAACCTCACCGAAGCATTATATAGTTTCTCTTTCCCTGACATATATTCCAGTGCAGAGATCTGTTTTCTTATAAGCCCGGCGTAATGACCTGTTTTTGTATAAATTATTTCTGCCTTCCTGGATGCCAGAAGCCTTTTAACCTGCATCTCATGGTTCTTAATCCGGTTGATTTCCATGTTAATTTCAACCGTAAAACCCATTTTTTCAATAAGGGTTTGATAAAAGAAATCCTGGGAATAATCTGTATCTAGCAGATCAAAGTATGCCATGTAAAACCCGCCGGCATCTATATATTTTAACTCCGGGTTTACATTTGCAGGAAATATTGATTTAATTGTATTTTCATCATCAACAGCTTTTCCATGCAGGGCAGTGTTTGAAACGATAGCAGATATGTTTCTTTTCAATAAATCCATGGATGTTTCAATGGCTGATCCATGTGTTTTTAATATAACAAAAGTTCTGTAATAATTTTTGCCATTGTAAACTTCCGTTTTTGTTATAATATTTGCACTGCAATCCAGATTATCGATTACATTCATTATGGCCCTTATATGGTTTGATTTCTGGCTATCTGTATATAATTCCCGATTTTCTATTTCCACTGCTGAAAATATATCCTGCCCCAGGATGCAGAACAAAAACCCATTGCGGACAAATTTTATATTATGCCCTGCCATCCCGTGAAAATAGAGTTTTCTCAGTTTATAGATGTTCGAGAAGTCAAATTTAATGTATGCCATAAACCCGAAATATATTGCAACGGCAGAAATAGTAACAGGCAATGATATGGTGAAAAGTATTGCCGCCATAGATATTCCAGAAAGTATGATAACAAATTTCTCCACAGGCATTCCGTATATGTATGATTTAAAATTATAAACGTTTGAAGGAATTTTAATGTATACCACCATTTTCGTCGATAATTCCAGGTATCCGGCTTTCTGATGTATCCGGATCAATGCCGAAATTGATTCCTCCATTCAGCACAGAAACAGGATTTATATCGCTAATCCCGGAGGAGATTTCAGTTACAGCCGCATCCGTGTTAAGAAAATTCATAGTTCCCTGAAAATACCTGTACATTTCGGTAACAAAGAACAACGGTGCAGTTGCAGCTACATAAATCAATCCAATTTCAAGAAATGGATTATTGAATAGGCCTATAAGATAAAGAATAATTATGGTGAAAAAAGGGAAAAATGCAAGTTCAAAGAAAATCCTGTACAGTTTTAGTATTTGCTTTTCGCTGCCTGGGATAATCAACAGCAAAGATGCTACTGGCATAAGCAGAATAAAGAACAGAATTAGGGCCTGCCTGATTATAAGTATGCCGAAAAGGAGCATAATTGCCATGACAAATGTTCCGGTAAATAGAATTGATATAAGGCTATTTGAGAAAGACAGCCCGGAAAATTCCAGTCCGTACCAGCTTGTTTTTAACGAATATATATTATTATAAAATACCAGGGAAATACTGATAAATAACATGGATATTCTGTAGGATGCCTCAAAAAGTATGATGGCGGCGAATGTTTTTATTAAAAATTTAGCGGGCGGATATGGCTTTATAAATGAGTTGTATACAAGCATAACTATGGCAGAAATTGTTATTATTCCCAGAATAACGTCTGAATAAACATTATAAAAAAGATAGTTATAGAAATTAATGAATGGGGAATTCCCCTTTATAAACTGTTCATATGAATATTCCGGGTTAAGCCCGTATTTTACCATCATATGCCATAGCAATACTATTGAAGGCCGAGAGAGGTCTATTATAGCCTTTACGATTTCCTGGAAAATTGAGGTATAGGTCATACTTTACCGGTAACTACATAATTGAAAACGGTAAATAATATGCCGCTGATTGCCATAATAAATATTACTGTGCCTATAGCAGCATTCTTAAGCCGTTCCCTTGCCATTATTTTTTTGTTCTCATCAGTACTGAAGAAGTTTAGTGCAATCGGTATCCACAGGAGAGTAATAAGAACTGCAGATACTGATATAACTATATCATCTATTCTTCCCATCATTGCATTGATTGATGCAATGGCGTAGTCAATTAACATTTTTGGTAATAATACGAAAATATAAAATAATAACGGAAAAAATGTATGAATCAGAAGAGCTTTTTTTGCCTGTCCATCAGCATATTACCGGATGCAGGCAACCCGAGTTCCTGCCTGATAAATTTGATGGTATCCGGCGATAAGCCCTCATAATGGTTGTTTGCATATATGAAAACTGTACCCTGGCCTGAATCCTGCTTTTTAATTTTTCCAATCCATTGTTCAATTTCTCTGTGCCTGTTTATTCTTATTTCCCCAAGGTCTTTCTTTTCAAGCGATTTGTTCCCTAGAAAGCGCACATAAAGGTTCTCAGTGGTTTTAATTTCAGGTGTTTTTATATAATCCAGGACCGACCATACCATTGTTATTCCTGATTTCCGGAGGATTCCATAGACTTCATCTATGAACCACGAAGGATGCCTGAATTCAATAGCATATTTGATATTGTTGGGAAGCAGCTCTATAAAGTTCTCCAGAACACCAGTATTAATTGGAAAGTCCGGAGGCAGCTGGATAAGCACAGTGCCAAGCCTGTTATTTAACAAGGATATGTTTTTCATGAAATAGGCAAGATCGTCCTCACATCTCTCAAGGCGTGACTCATGTGTTATTTTACGTGGCATTTTAGGGGAAAAAAGGAAGTTCTCAGGTACAGATGAAGCCCATTTTTCCACTGTTTCACTATTCTGTGCTGCATAGAACGTAGAATCTATTTCCACAGTGTCAAATATTCTGGCATAGTCCCTGAGGTAGTTAGATGGAGATTCAGAGTAATCATAAATTTTTCCTTTCCAGAAATCATAGCTCCAGCCCGAGCATCCTGTACGGTAAATCATGGATAATGTAATTGGATAACAATAAATAATAATTCTTATCCCAATGGCATTATATTTTTACATTCATATTGGTATAAAATGATACTTTTCTTGCATTTGTTTCCCCCGGTTTACCATTCTCATTTTCATATTCCTTTACAAACGAGGGTTTGCCGAATACTTTTACAGGGAGTTTATCCGTGGAATTAAAATTCATTAAATATTTGCCTTTAATGCTACCCAGAGTATTCCTCAACTCCATGAAATCACTTTCAAGAAAATTGTGCACATACCAGTCCTTTCCGGGATATGGAGGGTCCAGGTAAAAAAATGTGTCCGGATCATTATATTTATCTATAACTTCAC
>JAKBQO010000056.1 GCA_021835185.1 Thermoplasmata archaeon | reverse complement strand
ATGATATAGAGGATTATGGACTCTCATTTGAAAGTGCCATATATTTTTTAACAGATAATGATTTTATAACAGAGGAAAACGGGGTTTACAATGCCACAAGATTTGGCAGGCTTACATCCGATCTTTATATAGATCCGGTTACATCCCTTATTCTAAGGAAATGCCTGGACCTTGAATTTTCAGAGGAGCTTTACCTCTATTATATTTCTAAAACACCTGATATGATAACTTTTAATTACCGTGCCAACGATTATGAATACCTGGAGGAATTTCTGGACAGGCATAACATAAATGATTTCAGTGAGGAATCCATGAAAGCTGCCAAGACTGCAATAATATTAAATGAATGGATCAGTGAAGTTCCCATAAATACTATAGCAGACAATTTCGGTATAGGTCCGGGCGATATTCAGGCAAAGGCATCATCCGCTGATTGGATATCGTATTCACTTTACAGACTGGCAGGTATGTTTGACAAACTAAAGGAGAATAATCTATTACATCTTAATATCCGGATAAAGGAGGGAATAAAAGAGGATATCATAAGAATAATAGAAATACCTCAGATAGGGCGTGTCCGCGGCCGCAGGCTGTACAACAATGGCTTTACCTCTGTAGAAGCAATAGCCGGTGCCAGAGTTGAAGATATTGCACGGATATTTGGATTTTCGACAAAGTTGGCGAGGGACATAATTGAAAATGCCGGTAAATTAAACAAAAGATATTACAGGTAAAAACCATGTTGCATGTCAGGGTGGAAAAGAGGAAGGGGCAGGAAACAATAGATAAACTGAAGAATTCCGGTTTGATCAACAGGGAATACAAAATAATCAATGACAATGAATATATATACATACCAGTAAAAGAAAATACTTTGGATTTTGATACTGTTAACATGGACGGTGTTCCCTCTGCAAAGATAGAACCGGAAAAGGTTTCTTTCTCATACGATATTATAGGAAGCATTGCCATAATAAAGGGAAAATCACTGGAAGAAGCGAAATATTTATCGGATTTCCTGAAAACAAGAAAGAATATAAAGACTGTTTATCTTGATAAGGGCATATCTGGAGAATTCAGAACAAGACAATTGGTCCTAATTTATGGGGTTCCAGTATACAGCACACTATACCAGGAAAATGGCATAAGGCTCCGTGTCGATATTTCAAAGGCCTACTTTTCACCGAGGCTGGCAAGTGAGAGGCTCAGAATAGCAAAAGAAGTTTCAGATGGTGAAACCATAGTGGACATGTTTGCAGGCATAGGTCCATTTTCATTGCTCATCGGGAAAAACCGGGAATGCAAAATAATGGCAATGGATAAAAATCCGGATGCCATTGCATTACTCAAAGAAAATCTAAAACTTAACAGGTTAAAAGGCTCAATAATACCTATTGTGGGTGATTCTGGACAGTTGATACAGTCATACCAGAATGTTGACCGGGTTATAATGAATTTGCCCCATGATGCATGGGAATTTATAGGAATGGCATATAAATCCCTGAAAACAGGTGGACTCATAAATTATTATGAGATATCCGATCTTACAACGCTCGAAAGCAGAATGGAATCTTTCAGAGATATGGGATTAGAAATAGCATACAAAAGGATAGTCCATGGATTTTCAAAATATCAGAACATGTATTCTATTGAAGTGAAAAAAATATAAATAAATACTTTATAATGATTATAAACGGATGAGTATTGCCCATAAGATAGGAGATATAGCCTCAGGGGTTTACGAGCAGGCCTTAATGGAGGAAATCAAAAAAAATAATGTGCCCCTTCATCTTGGAATTATAACAGATGGTAACAGGCGCTATGCAAGAGAAGTCGGGCTATCCCCCAATGAGGGGCATGTGAGGGGAAAGGATAAATTAGAGGAGGTCCTTGACTGGGCCATGGAGGTTGGAATCAAAATAGTTACAGTTTACGGCTTTTCAACAGAAAATTTCAGAAGGGATACTGAGGAAGTAAGGTTTCTTTTTAATTTAATCAATGATTCCCTGCGAGGCCTGTTAAAGGATGACAGGATATACAAAAATGAAATCAGGGTCAGGATAATAGGAGATTTCAAAGGCCTTCCACAATATCTTATCAAGACCATTAATGATGTGGAAAAATCCACAGCCAAATTTAGCAGATTCAAGTTCAACCTTGCAATAGGGTACGGCGGAAGGCAGGAAATAATTAATGCAGTGAGGAATATAGCATCTGATGTTGTTGCTGGAAATATTAAAATTGATGATATAAATGAAAAGCTCTTCCGGAATTACCTTTACGATAACACTCTTACCGATCCCGACCTCATTTTAAGGACAAGCGGTGAAGAAAGGATTTCAAATTTCCTGTTATGGCAATCGGCATACTCAGAACTGTATTTCTCGGATGTGAACTGGCCGGACTTTAAAAAAATTGACTTTTTAAGGGCGATATATTCTTATCAATCAAGGAAAAGGAGGTATGGTAAATAATGCATGTGGCCATAGATGATACAGACAGCCAGGACAGGATGTGTACCACTTATCTAATCTATGAGATAATTTCAAGGTCAAAGTATGATGTTATAGGAGACCCTGAACTTGTAAGGCTTAACCCCAATATAGGGTATAAGACACGTGGAAATGGTGCACTGAACATTAATCTGGGAAAAGGTACAGGAAAGAAATCCATAATTGGGAAAACAAATGGAAAATATGTCTATTCCTATGAAAAAATCCTTGAGGAACCTGAAAAAAATGAACTTATGGAATTTATTTCATCAATTGTCGAGGATTTCTACGTAAGGGACAATGATAAAACCAATCCAGGAATAGTAATCTCTGAAAATAGGTTCCATAAAGCTCTTTATGAAAAGGCCCTTCAGGAAGATATAGGAATTGATTTCATAGAAGAATACCTGACTGGCAGGGCACTGTACAGGAAGATCGGAACGGGGCGTGGAATTATAGGATCATCTGCCTCTCTTGCATGGCCAGGAGAAAAATACACATATGAATTGCTTGATTACAAATATCCTCACTATGGGGACATTAGCAATGGAGAGAAAATGGAAATATCTCTAGTTCCAGAGAATTATCAGTCAACTTTCAATAATATAGATATTAAAAACAGGTATCCTGCCATATTCCCCAAACCGAAAACCCCTGTTGTATTCGGAATCAGAGGGATGGGTAAATCTGACCTTGTGTCTATTTACGATAGAATACAAATGGAGCATAAAATCGATGATCAGGGATATGTTATATACAGAACAAACCAGGGTACTGATGACCACATAATACCTGAACCGGATTATCTCTCCAATATGGGATCATACTCCATAACTGGGATAATTTCAGGAAATCCATATACCATAAAGGGTGGCCACAGCTTTGTTGCCATTAAATATAAAAATATGGAAATGGAACTGGCCGCATTTGAACCCACAAAAGAATTCAGGAATGTTGTAAATTCACTTATACCAGGAGATATTGTAAATGCATTTGGGTCATATATGAATGGGACAATAAAACTGGAAAAAATCAGAGTTATCAAAAAGGCGAAACTTTACAGAAAGGACCCGCCAATATGCCCGGAGTGCCATGCAAAAACGAAGTCCAAGGGCCAGATGGATTACCGCTGCCCAGTATGCAGAAAAAGATATAAAAACCCGGCATTTTTTGAGATAGACAGAGATATAGAGGAAAAGTTCTACGAGGTGCCTGTTATCGCAAGGCGCCATGTTTCCATGCCACTGAAACTTGCTTCATATTTTTCAGGTCAGCCACAAATCAGCGGAGCCTCATAAAATGATATGCATAACAGGAATTCCTGGAACGGGAAAAACAACAATTTGCAAAATGCTCAATGATTATGGAATCAAATGCACCGGATTAAACAAAATTGCCGGTGAATACGGGGCAATTAAAGGTGATACCGTGGATGTTGATATCCTGATAAGTCAGCATATAAACTGTGATGTGGTAGAATCACATTACTCACATTTGCTGGATTGCCAGTATGTCATTATTCTGGAGGATGATGAAAACAGATTAAGGGAGAGAATGGCATCAAGGGGATATATACAGTCCAAGATAGATGAAAATATCGATGCCCAGCGATCCGGAATAGTTTATTATGAGGCGGTTGATAGACTCCCCAGAAATCACATATTTATTATAAAAGAAGATTCAAGAAGCATAGATGAGGTCTTCAAGGATGTTCTGAATATAATATTACTGCTTCATAAGAAAGTTAATTAATGTATTTTCTTTTAGCAAGTATGTACAGATGTAATGAAATAAAAGAGATTAGGATCCGTTATATTGATGATACTGACAGAGAACTAACCGCTGAAGAAATAGCTGAAGTGTGCAAGAATGCGAACGAAAATCAGGATTCAATCGAAAGGATTCTAAGGAAAAAAGAACAAAAGGAAGTGAGATATGTGGAAATAAATCCAAAAAAATACAAAACACTCGTGAATGACGAGGGTACGGTTCTTAAGCCAATGCCCCCCTACTAGTTTCAAAATTCTTAATTTTCCCAGTTACATTATCTACAGGAGATATTATTTATCAAGTTTTTTCTTTAAGTCGTTTATTTCAGTCTGAATGGATTTATCCATAGGATTTTTTCTTGCTTTCTGCTCAAGTTCCTCAATTTTCATCTCAATACTTTTTTTCTTTCTATTTAAATCTCTTTTTCCAAGCCCCATTATTTATGATATTAACATTGTATAAAAATATTGATTAAAATTAAATTTATATTTTAAAATTAATAAAATAACGAAAAAACAGATCTTAATAAAATTCTTCCAGATCAGATTCTGTTAATTTATAGGGTGCTGTATCTCTCAGGTTGTATGCTGATAGTGTTTCATCTGCATCTTCATAAACAGGCGCATCAACATCATATAATATGCCTATGGGTATGGAATGTGGTTCATCTCCCCATTCAGATGCATGTTTAAATGCCTCAAAGAAATCCTTTCTATTGTTGTCCTTCAGTTCATATGTGTTTTTCCTGAAGAAATCATAACCTTCTATCTTGTTATATGTAACACATGGACTAAACACATCTATGAATGAAAAACCCTTATGCTGTATGGCTGCTTTTAATATCTCCGTCAGCTGTTTTATATCGCCAGAGAGTCCCCTTGCCACAAATGTTGCGCCAGCTGTCAAAGCATAATGCAGAGGATTGAAAGGTGGTTCAATATTTCCATCAGGTGTGCTTTTGGTGATTCTTCCTATTGGCGTTGTAGGTGAGGCCTGGCCAGTAGTCAATCCGAAGACCTGGTTATCAGATACCATATAAGTCATATCCACGTTTCTTTTGGCCGTATGATAGAAATGCTGTGTTCCCTCAAAGAAACCGTCACCATCTCCACCATAGGCTATAACAGTCAATTTTTTGTTTGCCCATTTTATGCCCTCAGCAACAGGAAGTGATCTTCCGTGCAGCCCATGAAATCCATATGTGCCGATGTATTCAGGCATATTACTGGAACATCCTATTCCCGATGAAATCACAGTATTTTCGGGTTTTATGTCAAGTTCAGACAGGGCCATTGTAATTGCCCTCAACTGCGAAAAATTCCCGCAGCCCGGGCACCAGTCAGGAACTACTTTCCCTTTATATTCACTTACAGGTATCATTTTTATTCCTCCACTTTAATTTTCTTTCCAAATATCATTTCTTCCACTGCCAAAGCCAAATCCACAGGGAAAAATGCTTCTCCGTCATATTTTCCAAGGAACTGGGTTTCAACAAGGAATTCCTTTCTTATAAGTCCATTCAGTTGCCCTGAATAGTTGTTTTCAACTACTATTATTTTCTTTTTCCCGGCGAGCAACTTTCCTATGTCATGATTCATTGGAAATATATGATTTATTTCTATTGCACCGATTTTCGTGCCATTCTTCCTCATGCAGTCAATGGCTTCTTCCACTGCACCTTTAGTTGATCCCCACTGGATAATTACATACTCTGCATCCTCCATCCTGTATGTTGGCGTGGGCGGCAATTCTTTTATATATGCATTAAGCTTTTTCATCCTCTTTTCCATGGACAGCTTTCTCTGTGTTGGGTCAGTTATGGCGTCGCTTACTACTGCACCATATTCATTGTGCTCATCTGAATCTTCATTGTGCATTAAACCGGGCTGGCCGGGGAATGCTCTCTTGGATACTCCGTTTTCAGTGAATTCATATCTCTTGTAATCCGGTTCATTGTCATTAGCCAGAAGTCCCCTGTCAATATTGTATGAAAGGTCGAAATCAACAGTTTCATCGTGTTCAGCCAGATATAAATCAGTAACAACAAATACAGGAAGCTGGAATCTTTCTGCAAGATTGAACGCCTCCTTTGTGAGATCGAATGCCTCCTTAACAGTTCCTGGAGCCAGGACTATCCTGGGCATATCTCCCTGTCCTGCTCCTAAAATCTGATTAAGGTCTCCCTGTTCTGTCTTTGTTGGAAGTCCAGTTGATGGCCCAGGTCTCTGAGCTTCGTAAATGACCAGTGGTACTTCGGTCATTGCAGAAAGGCCAACTCCCTCGGTCATCAGTGCAAAACCTCCGCCGGAAGACCCTGTAGCGGCCCTTACCCCAGCATAATTGGCACCTATTGCTGCGTTTATTGCACTTATTTCATCCTCAGTCAGCTTCAGGAAAACATGATATTTTTTGCCATGTGTGGCTATGAACTGCAGAAAAGAGGATGCTGGGGTCATTGGATATGCAAAATACATCTGCATGCCTGCATTTATGGCGCCCAGTGCAGCTGCATCTCCGCCTCCTATTGTATATAATTTTCTGTCAAATTTCTTGAGTTTTCTGTACACTCCATAATTCTGAAGATAGTATTCATACCCTTCCTTTGCTGCGTTTATATTGGATTCCACAAGTTTTCCCTTTTTGTTGAATACTTTTTCTATAACAGCGGAAAATTCGTTGAAATTAAGTCCGAGAGATGCAATAACAGCTCCAAGTGCCACAGTGTTTTTCAATAATGGATTGGCATCATATTTCAGTGCGATATCCCTAAATGGGACAGGGCGGTATTTTACCTCTTCATATTTCTTAAAATTTTTTATGGTTCCCGGGTCATATATTGCTATTCCAGCAAGGGGAGATGCTCCACCCTCATTTATATTTCTGTTTGTATGCCTTTCCAGTGCATCAGCATTCAGGGCAACAAGAACATCTAAGCCGCTTCCCTGATTCTTAACTTTTTCATCTGAAGCCCTTATCTGATACCAGCCTTCTCCTCCTCTTATAAGGCTCTGATAGTAATTATAAGTGCTAATATATAAGCCGCTTCTTGAAAATGTTTTTTCCAAAGTTAAACCGGCGGACTGCACTCCATCTCCGGCTGCTCCTCCTATTCTTACAATTATTTCCTCCATGCCCCTGCTATTTAGAAGTGCCGTATAAATTTTTTTATGAAAACGGAAATTAAAATTAGTCTTTTGTCGAAAAATAATAAATTTTTGAAAATGCAAAAGGATAAAATACATTGAATATTCAGATCCATGGAAGAGAAACATTTAACAATAAATGATTTAATAGCTAATTATTTAGCATATAGAAATCATAAAATACCTTTATATTATTAGATTAATGATATAAATGGACAAAATCAGCGGTTATGATGTCTGGAAAGAATTCCTTAGAACCTGGAAAACCTGGTACAGGGCTTCAGAAAAGAATCTTATTTCAATGGGTGTATCCACAGTTGAATACAGAATACTGAAAAATTTAACAGAAAGGGGAACCCTTCCCATGATCGAATTAGCAAATATAAATATGGTAACTCAGGGATGGATTACTGGAGTTATAGATAAACTGGAGGAATTGTCATATGTAAGGCGTGAAAGGAGCGAAACCGATCGAAGAGTCATCAATATAAATATCACACCAAGGGGGAAATCATTTTTTAAGAAAATCGAAACGCTGCATCTGAAATTTATTGATTATACCTTAAGAAATTTTACCGATGAAGAAAAATATAATATATTGAATTTCCTTAAAAAAATAGAGGCAAATGTTGAATCATGAAAATAGGGCAGGAAAAAGATTATTATTAATGTTTAACTATGAGTTTATCAATGAGTTATAATGAAATATTTCTGATAATACTTATCGTACTTTCCTGGACAATAATAATTATATCGCTGGCACCGGAAATCAACAAAACAAAACATTTTTCCACACTTGGTCCGGCTTTGATGATTAAATCTACAAAAAATGCGGGAATTCTTGATTCTATTGCAAAACGCCTTCCGGCAAAATTCATAGGAAAAATTTCAACTATACTGGTAGTTTTTGGTGGTCTACTGGCATTTGGAATGCTTTTATATGAAGCTATTTTGCTCACAATAATACATATTCCCACAAGTGCCGCACCACCGTTGAATGAATACCTTGCCCTGCCTTTAATTAACCCATTCATACCACTGGGATATGGAACGGCAAGCCTGGTTTTTGCT
>JAKBQO010000055.1 GCA_021835185.1 Thermoplasmata archaeon | reverse complement strand
CATCTATAGCAGACAAATTTTTTGATGTTTCACAGTACAGGGAGTTTGTTGACTCATGTGATTTTGTTACATACGAATTTGAGCACATAGACAGGAATATACTGGAATATGCCAGCCAGAATGGAAAATTAAGGCCATTCATCAAGGCAGTAGAACTGAAACAGGACAGATCTCTTGAAAAAAAATATCTCAGTGACCATGGATTTCCAATAGCGGATTATGAATACGCGGAAACCTACAGTGATGCATTTGAGAAGGCCAGAAAATTCGGAAAGGCAGTAATAAAAAGCTGTAAAGGCGGTTACGACGGAAAAAACCAGTATTTTATTGACATTAATTCCAAATTTGAAAAACACCCAGATATGCCATATGTGATAGAAAAATTTATTGATTACGAATATGAAGCCTCAATTATAGCTGTACGGGATGAAAATGGAAAATTCTACCACTTTGAACCATCATTTAATTACAACCAGAATGGCATACTTATATACAACATATCTCCAGTAGGCAATACCCTTGAAATGATTGATATAGCTAAAAGGCTCATGGAATCCCTGAAATACATAGGAGTAATGGGAATCGAATATTATGTTAAAGATGGCAAGGTAATAATTAATGAATATGCACCCAGGGTTCACAATACCGGGCATCATACGCTTACAGGAAGCTCAGTATCACAGTTTGAGGAGCATATACTGGCAGTTGCAGGAATGGATATTATAAGACCGGATCTATTTGTGCCTTCCGGAATAGTGAATATTATAGGAACAGGGATTGAGACTAAGATATCTCCAATACTCCAGCTTGGCAACACAAATATTTACTGGTACCATAAAAATGAGGTAAGAAGGAAAAGAAAGATGGGGCATGTAAATGTTTATGGTGAATCATATGAGGAAGTAAGGAATAAAATAAAAGACATAATGGAAATACTTTATGGAGACAAAATAGAAGATTTTATTTAAAGCAATAGGACAGCCTTAACACCCTCAATTTTTTTAATCCTGTTAAGGATATCGCCAGTAACTGTATTTGTTGTGACAATGATTGCCCGGGGATTGTCTATAAGGTCTGGATCGTCTGTGACAACCTGCCTCACCGAGATCCCTGCTTCCGCAAGTATATTCATTACACCTGCTATTATGCCAGGCCTGGCTGCATCAACGGGAATTATTTCAATTACACCGAATCCTATTTTTGATCCTGAATGCTCAAAATTTGAAATTGGCTCAAGATTGCTGAAAAAATCGAAGAGCTCATTATCGTTAATTATTTTTTGTACCATGTTCACAATGACCCTTCGGTCAACATTGAAGGCTCTTGCTATGGAATTTGGCTTTATTTCAATTGCGTCACAGAATAATTTTGGCTCGTCATACAGAATTTTTACCGATATACCTATTTTTATCATTTTCTGTACAACTCTCATTTCAGCTGGATAACCATCAAACACTTTGTTTATGTAGTCCCACATAGAGGTATAATGTAAATGTAGTATTTAATAATTTAATATAATCTATTAATAAAAATGGTAAATTATTTTTTTTATTCCATCATTGGGATGAGTATTTTTTCACTAAATTTATGAATTCCTCATGATTCCCTGGTTTGTGGACATTCAGATCTGCGTTTTTCATAGTGTTCACCACGAATTCCAGAGGGAATTGCATGGGTAAATGTGAAACAACAAATTTTGCCGCTTCTTCGGGTTTTTCCTTTAACAGTTTAATACCGAGGTTATATGCATCAACGAAATCTTTTTCATTGTTATAAACGGTTGCACCGCAGCTCCCGGGAATAACTAGATTGTTTTTCTTAAAGTGCTCTTCAATGCTTATTCCAGAATTATCCATTGCTGGTACCACTACTGTATCAACCTTGTTTGAATTCAGTGCGGCCATGAGGTCACTCATACTGTCAAAATACTGTATTTCCACATCTTTATGTGTTTCACTGACAAGTGCACGGAACAGAATATCTGAGGCCCCGCCCTTTCTTGTCATTCCAATCTTGTATCCGAGATTAGGTGTAACCCTTGAAAGGTTTTCGATTGTTACATAGTCTATAGGCAATCCACTCTTCACAAGGGATACAGTAGAATCCAGAACAATGTCTGGCTTCTGGTCTCCAATGTCAGAAGATTTTTTGAACTCTATATCTATGTCATTTCTTTCCATCATTGCCGCTACCAGTGGGTAGCAAACCGGTCCAGGTGCTGCTATAACTTTCATAGATAGTTATGGCACCCCCATTTATTAATTTAATGTAAACATAAGCATTATGTATGAAATAAATATTATAGAAAATTGTTTTCATATTTTCTTTATCATAATTATTTTTATAATGTAATAACATATATGAAAAATGTAAAAATGAATAGAAAATGATATATTTAAAGTTGAAATTAGGTTTTTTAAGATTTAAATGAAAAGATATTTATTACTGGAGGACGGGACCACATATGAGGGCAATGGTTATGGCTATGAGGGGGAGGCAAACGGGGAAATAGTTTTCACAACTTCAATGTCCGGATACCTTGAAACTATTACAGACCCATCATATGCCGGTGAAATACTAATTTTTGCCTTTCCTGAAATTGCCAACTATCCATTAAGCATGGAGCATATGGAATCTGAAAGGATCCAGGTTGCCGGGCTTATCACAAAGGATGCGCATAGTATTCTTTCCGGTGGCGATTCAGGTATTGGGTTTAATGATTTTTTGAAGGCAAACAGGGTTCCGGCAATAGACGGAATAGACACAAGATCACTGGTTGAGAAAATCAGAAAAGCTGGGGCAATTAAGGGTTATATAAGAAATATAAATGAATTGCCAGATAAATTTGAAGATACAATGAAACTTGACCTTGTATCACAGGTATCAAGGAAAAAATACCAGTATTATGATTCGGGCCACAAAAAAGAGATACTGTTTGTGGATGTGGGAACAAAAAATAGCCTCATAAAAAGATTGAGCGAAACTGCTTCACTGCATATAGTTCCCTATAACTATGATTTTTTCAGCATAAAGTTCCACTATGATGCAATTTTTATACCAAATGGGCCAGGAGACCCTGCACACGATTCACTGAAACCCTTAAGGGAATTTATCAGGGAAAAAAGCAATGAAATGCCTGTAATGGGTGTATGCCTCGGAAATCAGCTTATTGCACTCTCTATGGGAGGAAAAACTGAAAAAATGAAGTATGGCCACCGGGGAATAAACCATGCAGTGCTTATAGGAAACCGGGTATACATTACCTCGCACAACCATGGCTATGCAATCAATGAAGATTCCATGAAAAATACTGAAATGGAGATCTACGGAAGAGACATAAATGACGGCACAGTGGAGATGATAAGGCACAGGGAATTACCCATATTTTCAGTGCAGTTTCATCCAGAGGCATATCCTGGACCATACGACAGTACATGGTTCTTCAATGATGTTAAAAAAACACTTGGTGAATAAAAATGATTACAGATATAAAATGCACACTGGTTATTGGGTCCGGGCCTATAGTTATAGGCCAGGCAGCGGAATTTGATTATTCTGGATCTCAGGCATGCCTTGCATTGAAGGAGGAGGGAATAAGGACTGTATTGCTTAACTCGAATCCTGCAACTATACAGACAGACCGTGAAATAGCTGACAGGATTTACATTGAGCCCGTAGACCCTGAAAGCGTCATAGAAATAATAAGAAAGGAAAAGATAGATTCCATACTACCTTCCACCGGTGGGCAGGTGGGGCTTAACCTGGTCATACTGTTAGACAAACTGGGAATTCTCTCATCATATGGAATAAAAGTGCTTGGTACACCCGTTCCTTCCATAGAAGTGGCTGAGGACAGAAAAAAATTCTTTAACCTGATGAAGAAGATAGGCGAACCCATAATAGAATCGTATACACTGACTAATTCCGATTACAAAAAATTAGTGCCTGAGATAAAAAAATATCCACTTATATTGCGTACAGGATTTTCGCTTGGAGGATCAGGAGGTGTCATAATAAACAATCAGAAGGAACTTTTTGATTACTGCAATGATTATTTTTCAGTGCGCAATGATACTGTAGAACTGGATGAATCCTTACTGGGCTTAAAGGAAATAGAATATGAGATGATGCGTGACAACAATGGAAACTGCATTTCCATATGCAACATGGAAAATCTTGATCCCATGGGGGTTCATACAGGTGAAAGCATAGTCACAACGCCTTCACTTACACTTAGCAACGACGATTACCAGAAATTAAGGACATCTGCCATTCATATTGTTAATGAGATAGGTGTTGTTGGATCATGCAACATACAGTTTGCCCTGGACCAGGAAAAAGATGAATATTATGTTGTTGAAGTAAATCCGCGAACATCACGTTCCTCAGCACTGGCGTCAAAGGCATCTGGGTATCCTATAGCAAGAATATCCACAAAAATAGCTATTGGTTATAATTTAAATGAAATAAAAAACCCGGTGACCAAAAACACATATGCTGCATTTGAGCCATCGATGGATTACATTACTGTGAAAATTCCAAGATGGCCCTTTGACAAGTTCTCGGTAAAAAGAGAAATAGGCATCGAAATGAAATCCATAGGAGAAGCCATGGGAATAGGCAGGATATTCGAAGAAGCCCTCATGAAGGCAGTATCATCTCTGGATATTAAACAGGCAGTACAGATGAGACTCTTCACCTCGCCTGAAAAAACCATGGAACTTATGAAAATACCAAATGACCAGAGGTTGTTCGCCATATTCGAGGGATTATTTCAGGGCATGGATACTGACAAAATCTCAGAACTTTCCGGCTATGACAAATTTTTCATAGAAAAAATGAAGAACATTGCAAATGCCATTTCCACAATTAGGCCAAATATTATTCCAGAAAACATGGAATACCTGAAGATGATTGGGGTTTCTGATCAAACTATTTCTTACTATTCTGGAATATCGGAGCCGGAAATAATAAGGCGCAGGATAGAAAATAAAATACTTCCGGTTTACAAGAATATAGATACATGTTCAGCTGAATTCAGTTCTGACACTGCATACCTTTATTCATCCTACGATATTTTCAATGACAACAGAATTAGCAATAAGAAGAAGGTTATAGTCATAGGTTCAGGACCTAACAGGATATCTCAGGGCGTGGAATTTGACTACGGAGCGGTAAAATCCATATTGTCCCTGAAGGCACTGGGCTATGAGGCCATAATGGTTAACAGCAATCCTGAAACTGTTTCCACTGACTTTGACATATCGGACAAACTTTACTTTGAACCGGTTACACTTGAACATGTGTCTAACATTGTCAGTGCAGAAAAGCCAGAGGGAATTATAATCCAATTTTCTGGGCAGACAGGCCAGAATATGGCCTCAGGGCTCTCAAAAATATTCCAGAACATAGTCATGGGGACGAAACCGGAGGATATTTACAGGATTGAGGAGCGTACAATATTCTCGAAAACACTGAAAAGCCTGGGCATAAAACAGCCTGATTATATTGAAGTCTCTAATATAAACGAACTGGAGGAAAAAATAAGAGGAATAAGCCTTCCAGTAATAATCCGCTCCAGTTTCATTATAGGCGGAAGGGCGATGGATATAATTTACAGTTATGATATTTTAATTGAACGTGTAAAAGAATTGTTCATAGATCGCCCGGGATCTCCAGTGCTGGTAAGCAGGTACCTGAAAAATGCAACCGAAATTGATGTGGATTTCATATCTTCCAGTAAAAAATCAGTAATAGCAGGAATTTCAGTACACATAGAAGAGGCTGGAACCCATTCAGGTGATGCTACTATGGTTCTTGGGCCAGGCAGGATTGATAAGGAAACACTGAACAGAATCCAGGACATAGTTGAGAAAATGAGGGTAAATTTCAACCTTTCAGGTCTTTCTAACCTCCAGATAGCCATAAAAGACAACGAAATATATGTAATTGAACTGAATGCACGGTCTTCCAGGTCTATTCCATTTGTTGCAAAGGCTACAGGGATTAACTGGGTGGATTATGGAATAAAGGCTATGCTCGGCATTGATCCAGATATAAAGTATTCAGAAGCAAAAGCATTCTTCATCAAAGTTCCTGTATTTCCATTCAAGAGATTCAGGGATATGGATGTCATTCTTGGTCCCGAAATGAAATCTACAGGGGAGGCCATGTGCTGCGGTGAAACGTTCCAGGAATCAATGTCCAAGGTGATACGCATAATGAAAAGGGATTTTAAATTAAAATCCGTCATAATTACCGTAAATGATATGGATAAGGATGAAGCCATAAAAATAGGTCGCAAACTGGATAAAAAGGGTGTGAAAATATACGCAACTCCTGGAACATACAGTGCCCTCAAGGGAGCCGGGATTGGGGCCACTGTCGTTTACAGGGTAAAGGATCTCAGGTCGCCAGGAATCAGTGAAATAATAAGAAATGAGGATATATCAATGATCATAAACACACCGTCAGAATCATATGGGTCAATTAGGGATGGATTCTCTATCAGGAACCTTGGAATTAAGAAGGATATACCGCTTATAACAAATATCAGGTTCGCCTCCGAACTGGTAGATTCCATATTGTCTGGAAAAGGAACACAGATAAGGGAACTGGGAGATTACCAGTGAGTTACCTCATGCTAATGCATTGAGGCTTCCTGTTTCACTGACAAAACTTGCACTTACATATGGACTTATATTAAATCCTTTGAGTGTAGAGGCATTATCTCTATCAGGCTTGAATTCCCTGTGCTCCACAGGTACTTTTAATTTTTTGAATTTCTGTGTTTTAGTTCCATAATAAATATCATTCAGAATTGTAAAATATTTTTATATATCATATTCCACATAATTTTGTTCAGATAATAATTTAAATCATATAATTATAATGGCACATGAAGGATTTTGAAAACATATATATGAAGATCAGGGAGGTATCGCCCGAACATCATTTTGAATTTACCGATTCTCCATTCTGGATACTTATAACAACAATATTATCCCAGAGAACAAAAGATGCAGTAACCGACGAAGCTGCACGGAAACTTTACAACAGGTATCATGATTCCTATGGACTGGAGCACGCCAATCCTTCTGATATAAAGGCCATTATAAAATATGTGGGATTCAGCAATGTTAAATCGGAGAGAATAATTGAAACAGCAAGAATAATCAATCACGATTATGGAGGAAAAGTTCCAGATACCCATGATGAACTTGTAAAACTTCCGGGAACTGGAAGCAAAACTGCAAACATAGTACTCACGCAGGGGTTCAATATACCCGCTATTGCTGTTGACACGCATGTTTTCAGGGTATCTAACAGAATCGGGCTGGTCCATACAAAGAATCCAGATGAAACAGAAGAGGCATTAAAAGCCATAGTGCCGGTCAAATACCAGATAGAATTTAATCCAGTCCTGGTGGAATTTGGAAAGAACATATGCAAGCCTGTATCACCCAGATGCAGTATATGCCCCATATCAGGATGTTGTGATTACTATATCCAAAAAACTTCCAAAGGCAATGCCAAAAATTAGGTCAGATACATTGAAACTGCAAACCGAAACAGTAATAAATGGTAGCCTTATGCATAAATCAAAAAAATTAAAGGAATTGCGGTGATTGCAATGGAAAAATATGTTGTTGTGGACAAATACTTTGACGGATATAATTTAAAAAAAGGTTCCATAATTTTTACGGTAAATGGGGGGATAATCACCAGCGAACATGTGGCAACTGATGCTGAAATAAAGAATTTAATTGCTGATAACAATGAAGTAGTGGATTTAAGGGGAAATTTTGTGTCCCCCGGCTTAATAGATTCGCATGACCATTTTATGCTTACTGCATTAAAAATGAAATACCAGGTAGATTTCTCCGGAATTCGTTCCTTTGATGATTTCCGGAAAATACTGGAGAAAAACAAAAATAAGGTTGTACATGGATGGTTTCAGGGATACGGCATTAACGAATACAATATGGCAGAAAAAAGATTGCCGGATCTAAAAATTATTGATGAAATATTTGGAAATGTGCCCCTATTTATAACACATATGACAGAACATTATGGCATATGCAATTCAAAGGCACTTGAGATGGCAGGTATTGACAGGGAAACAGAACCCCCGCCAAATAGCCGAATTGGAAGGGATGGCAGTGGAAATCCCAATGGCGTACTATATGAGGCAAAGGCCATGGATCTGGTAAAACGAAAGATTCCGGAATACAATGTAGATGATTATATAGAAGCCATAAAATTCGGATCAGATCACTATAGAAATGCGGGACTCTCCACTGTGAAGGATACCGGCGGAACGGGAAATGATGTCAACGAGGAAACCAGGATAAAAGCTATAAACCAGTTATCCAGGAATGGAGATGTTGGAATTCGCATGGCAATTGCCCTGCCAGTATATTCCATTGAGGATGTGGACAGGAAAATTGAACTGGCAGAAATGATACCTGAAAACAGTAACATAAAGTTTGCAGGATTCAAGATGTTTCTTGACGGTAGTATACTGTCCAGAACCGCATGGATGAAAAACAGTTATGTGGACAGTAAA
>JAKBQO010000054.1 GCA_021835185.1 Thermoplasmata archaeon | reverse complement strand
TATTATTTGCTTGGTTTTTATATGGTATTCTCCAGGTGAGAGAAATATATAACCAGATTTACTGGAATCTATTGCTTCCTGGATTCCTGAAGTTAATGAATTGTTGTCGGGATTTACAATATCCATTTTTAATACTATATATTTGCAGTAATAATACTTTTCTTTTATTGTAAGAGTTAAGCAGTTTGAGGATATTGCAATAAACCCCATGTGAAATTGAGTATGGTCCGCAAAATTCAGATTTAATCATGGGAAAAATATTGAAACTATAAGGAACAAAAAAATTTCTTAATGCATACAATATTTATCTCAATACTGCCATCATAAAAGTAGTGAGGAAATAGCTCCAAAATCTATGCACATTATGAATAGATAGAAATAGCAGTTATTTTAGAAGTTCTGCTAATCTTTCATATAATGTATCTTCACTGGGTTGCTTAAGATAGTCTTCAATAAATTTATCCGGATTGTTTTTATACTCAAGGAATCTTGATATATATTTTTTCAGTGAAGTTTCAGAATATTTGTCCGGTTGTTTATAAATTAGGCCTGATGTATTTTCATGTGTGTTTATTTTTCCTCTCATGCTAATATACCCTATGGCAGTATCTATATTCTCAGAACTGATATTGTTTTTTATGGAATAGAGGATTTTATATGCTAATAACTGTACTCTGTGGTGCGATGCTTTTTCTATAGTTTTATCAGTCTTGTAATCCAGAATAACATATTTCTTTCCGTCACTGAAAACAGCATCAATTTTGCCGAAAAACATAATATTATCAGGTTGATTAGAAAACTCCTCAAACATCTGGTTTATCCTGGCTATTGCTGAAACTTCTGCTTCAATCTGCTCCATATTAAAACCTGATTTTATCTGGTTTACAACAGATTCTATATTTGAGAGTATCTGTTTATCCCCACTGCCAAGAAGTTCATTTTTTATTTCATTTTTATAAAGTGATTCTGCCATTTCATGGGCATTTAATCCATAATACAATGCATCTGTTTTTTCATTGAGCTTCAATATATTGTTCTTTAGCATGAAAAACGGGTTTTCAATGCTTATAAGGGAAAATGAGAGAACATTCTTATTCTTGAAAAATTCGTAGATTATATTCTTTAGCCAGTTTTCCTTGCTGGAAAGGGTCTCCTTGGCGCCATTATAATCACCTGATACGAACTGCAAATATGCTTCATTGTATTTTCCTGGTACAGTAACCTCCTGTTTCTCGGGAATATTCTCATAGGCAACCATTTCAGAATATTCGGGTATAAGGTAATTCGGTGCTTCCCTGCGATTTGTACACACCCAGAGCTGCTCTTTTGCCCTTGTAAAAGCCACAAAGTCTATCCTGACGCTCTCATTTTTAAGTTCGTCATCAACGTTGATCTGTTTTATTTCCTCAATTATGGAAGATACAATAATATCTATATATGTATCTGATTTTCTCGGCTTTTTTGGTAGATATATTACATTGTCAAATTCGCGACCTTTGGCCTTGTGCACTGTGGTAAGAATTATCCTTGAATTGCCAGATTTGCTAGAATTTTCTGAATAGGAAAGATCCAGGAAATCGAAGAAATTTTTCCGTGTGTAATCACGTTCCGCATCAAAAAATTCACCGATGGAAGATTTTACTGTAGCAGCCGTAAGGAAATATTCCCTGCTTATGGATGATGCAATAGGAAATATTCTGCTTTCGAAGAGACCCATTATATTTTCCCTGGACAGTTCTTTATTCCTCAATGAGAAAAATGGGTTTGAACTGTCAAATAAATCAATTGTATTTTCTTCACTTCTGAGTGATTCAGCAATTTTGAAAGCCTCTTTCAGCGATATGCCCGAAAATGGTGTTACCATGGCATTAATTATATCATCCGGGCGATCATATAGAATACCTTTTAAAAATGCAGTTATATCTTTTTTTGCCTGGTTTATTGTGTGCACATTTGAATCGCTTGAATAATCAATATTATACCTATCCAGAAGTGAAGATATAGTATCTATCTGTGAATTTGTCCTTGCTATGATTCCTATGTTGCCACTTGACTCTGGAATGCTATTTATGACTTCCATGACGGATTCTTCTGGAGAATCTACTTCAACAATTTTTACCTTATTCCCGTTTTTCTTCGTTCCCCTGAAATTTTCAAGTTCCGGCACATCATTTTCGAATTTTAAATAGTATTGTTTCGAGTAAGCCAGTATGGTTTCAGTGCTTCTATAGTTAATCTTCAGGTCTTTCTTCTCTATTCCGCTATTCCCGATCAATGAGTTAAATACTGATAATGCGCCCCCCTGAAATCCAAATATGGACTGTTTCCTATCGCCCACCAGAAATTTCACATTTCCTGTAGACATTGCAATTCTGGATTCTATATCGTTAACATCCTGCAATTCATCTACAAAAACATATTCATATGTTTTCTTATCTTCCAGTTTCTGGAATTGAAACAATAAATCGTTGAAATCCGGGTTTTCTTTATTTTCCTCATAATAATTAAATGCCTGGTAAAAATAATCAAACAGGTACTCTTCCTCTTCAAGGCCAATATTTCTCACAATTCCGGAGTTATACTTTCTTCTCAGTGATTCCATTATCATGTCTCTGTTTTTTGCTATGTCTACCGGCATGATTCCGAAGCTTTTTATGTATCTGATTGCATTTTCCAGTTTAGGGACAATATCTTCAATAACATAGTCCCTGCCATAATTGAACGCCTCAAGGTCTCTGAGCTTCTTATATATAAGGTACCTTGCAATATTATATGATACTATATTTTTCTCCGCCTTTGATTGGAAAAGTTCCTGGAATGCCAGTGCATGGAATGTGTAAATGTTAACATCATATGCAGTTACATTCTTAATTTTATTGGCAATCAGCAATTTGTCAATATTTTTCTGGAGTTCACTTACTGCGTTGTTTGTAAATGTGATGCAGAGTATTTTTTCCGGTTTTACCCCTTCTTTAATCAGATTAATAACTTCATTGGAAATCATGGTTGTTTTCCCCGTTCCTGGATTAGATATTACTAAAGTATCTCTATTGATCATTGTTAATATAATTGTTTTGTGTTTAATAAACTATAAGGTATTGGTATGCCGGTGTAATAAAAGCTAATTAATCCTCTGTATTTCACTTTACAGAAGATTTACATTGAATTGAAATTCTGGCAAAGTGAATTATGCAATACATTTTAAATAATTAAAGAATTTATATTAAAATAGGGTCAATATTATATTTTTAGATAACTATTTCAATGTTTTTTCATTAATTTCAAATAAGTAATATATAAATTTAATTTATTAATAAATTATTTACTAATACTATCATCGTAATATATATATATATTCATGTATTAATATCATTGTGAATAAAAAGAAGGTAATAATAGGTGTATTAATGGCAGCAATATTTGTAATGCTCGCATTTATTCCTGCGGCAGATAATATGCATACAGCTCAAAGCAGTATAGCAATACCACAGCAGGGTAAAGCATATCAATTGAATAATCAGGCTACTCCATATTTGCTTTTAAATCATCCAAATATAACAATAAACACAGTAAAATTACGCGATGGGTTTATGATCTCAACTTTCATAAACGGTTCATTATCATCGTGGGTTATTTATCAGAACAATATTCAGGCAGGAAGAGTTAATATCATAGCATTTAACGATGGAAATTTCTCATTTTATTCCCACAATGTTAATGAAAACAATACAACGGGTGCAGTAAATACCAGCAATATGACCAATCATACTGAGGCAAGTATAGCTGCTACCTATTCACCAGGAGATGCGAAGTTCAGTGTAGGATGGGATGGCTGGGCGATAAGCTTTTCACACTCCGAACTTTGCGAAATAGTGACAGCATTAAATGCGGGAAATGCTGTATCATCTATAATCGCACTTATTACTGGATTCAGTGGGATAGGTGCTGCAATAGCCGCAATACCTACTGTCGCATCAATAATTATGGGGTTAGGAGCTATAGGATTATCCGACCTTGCACATAAATGCGGTAATGGAGCTTGGATGGGGACAAATATTTTTGCCCATCCAGAAGTTGGTTGTAATCCCGTCCCGTACGGTTATTAAGGTAAATAATATGAATAGACATTTAGAACCATTTAAAAATTTACCGTTAAGCATTAGAATTATTTATTATGTTCTACTTATTTATGGATTTATATCCCTCTTTGTATATTTTTATTTGATTTATATGGGAGACGCTGGCAAATATGTATCAATTCTTACTATAAATCGGTGGATATTGACAATTAGCGTGGCACTGGCTGTGTTATACCGTATAATGAGAAAGTAGTTTAAACTACATTTTCAACCTAAATTGTTTAAATTTATTCCCGCTGTGCCTGTATAATTGGAATAAATCTGAATACAGTATATATTGACTAATTCATAAAGTTGTTAATTACAAAATTATATGGTAGTGGCACATACATATTAATTGTGAAACGTACTATTATTCATGACAGTGTGTACATAGAAACCCAATCCGGATATAAATGGTATCGGCTTTTTAATGAAAATTTGATTAAAGTTAATATATCTAAAAATAATACCCAAGGGCAGAGGTTACCGAGTTAGGACAAAGGCGCTAGATTAAGGGTCTAGTCTCGAAGGAGTTCGCGGGTTCAAATCCCGTCCTCTGCATAATTATAAGAGTTGTTGCATGGAATTAATTTTCCGGTGTTTTTTTAAAGCTATAAAGATTGCATTTAGACTGGCTGCGCTCTTCATGCCTGAAGAAAACCTATGACACGGTTATAAGAGCCATATTTCATAAAACATTAAGCATAAATATTCTAAAAGGCCTGAAAATGTAATTTTTTGTGGAAATCATATGCATTTTAATAATTTCCTTATTTTATCATATGACTTTTCTGAAGCGGACACTATCAGTTGCTTATTCTCCATCTCACCTGACAATGCCATTGCCATTGATGACACATTGTTTATGTTTTCCATTTTGCCCCTGTAATACACTTTCGCATAATTTTTTATCCTGCTGCTGCCCGCAAAATACAGTGGCGGAATGATATCAACAATATATTCATGTTCCTGGAAATCCTGCAGCAGTGAGTTTATATTTTTCTCAGCTCCCTCTGTGTAGGCTCCCCTGTAAGCAACCTTGAACAGATTGCGATTCATTATGCTTCTAACCAGTTCCGAAGAATTTCCCTTTTCCAGTTTATTAATGAACTGGTAATCTGTCATTTTCATGTCATCACTGTTCTTTTCATTATTTTCAAGATATGCATATCCAAGCATTTTCTGTGCAATTCTACAGGTTTTGTGGAAATAAACTGTATTGAACATCAATATCCTGGTTATTATTATGGATTCTATCGTCGGAATTGATTTTTCCACTCCAACCAGGTCTGTTCCTTCCACAATTAATGTATTGAAAAGCCTTTTATAATCGATCTGTCCCATTGTTACCCCGCAGAATAAAGCATCCCTCCTGAGGTAATCTATCTCATCCACATCTATTGGCCCGCTAACCATTGTTGAAAACAAAGGATATTTTTTAGAAGAACCTGTTGCCACTTCCGCTATTTCCCAGGGATTATATCCATATTTTTCAAGAATATCAGGAATGGTGCTATCACCGTATGGCCCCTTTCCCAGAATAACATCCTTTGTCATATCCTCATGCACTTTTCCGTAAAGCCCGTAAAATTCATTTTCCAACCCATGGCTAAACGGCATGTGGCCTATATCGTGCAGTAGGGCTGCAATTGCCGGTATCTCATCTTTCACTCCAAGGCTCTCTGAAAGCTCATGGGCCATAAACATTGCACCGACGGAGTGTTCAAACCGTGTATGGTTTGCGCCAGGGAATACGAGGTTGCAGAGTCCAAGTTGTTTTATATATCTTAGTCTCTGGAAGTAGCGGGAATCCACAATTTCGCTAAAGAGCCCCTCAATCTTTACCGGTCCATTTACAGGGTCCTGAATAATTTTATACATAAATAACCATAATACTGGACACATCTGGTTCAGACCAGGTGTTTTGGTAGCGTCCTCCACTTCCTCTCCTCCCCGCACCCTCTCAGCATCGATGGTTCGGAATACCGGTGTTCCCTTCCGGGCCTGGCGGGGTTTTCCCGACAGATTGTATATGCATCATCCTTTGAAGTTGCATATGCAAACCCCCGATCCAAAAGGACAGAGACTCTACGATTTCATGAAGACTGCCAAAGGCCTGGTTGCCCTCACCAGACAGTCGCCCCCGCATTTCGGCACGGGTCACAGGGAGTGCCTAGCTCCCCGGTCTAGTCCAGTAATACTCGAATGTGTACATGTTAAAAAAATTTTGCTATTTTTCAAATCTATGTAACGCTTTTTTGTAGTCATCAGGACAATTAAGGTTAAAAAAATCATCCCTTAATATCTCTATATTTTTATATGGGAGATTTCCTGTTTCCGGTTTTTTAAAAAACATGGAAATTCCGGATAATTTATTATTAACAATTAGTGTTGCAATTGCAGTGTCCAGGGAAGATGCGCTTGTAACGAAATCGTGTATCATATCAGGCTTGATTATAACATCAGACGGAACAATTAATACAGGCAACGAGCACGTTTTTATGGCATAATTGAGGTCAAGCGCATAATCGCCCTGCCCCATTATTGTTCTTAAAGAATGATACCCATCAAGAAATCTGGTGTTTTCACTTATGCAAAGGCTTATGTTAAAATTTAGATTTTGCAGGATTTTAATAATAGCATCAATAACTTTCTCTCCATTTACTTTCAGGAGCATTTTTTCCGCTGTGCCCATCCTGCTGCCTTTCCCACCAGCCATTATAATTGCATCCACCTGTGTATATTGCCTATCCATAATTTAATTTTGCTGGAGTATCTCTTATTTACCACTCTTATCCAATTTCATCTGCAAATTTTTTGAAACAAAGCATCAAATCATTCTAATATTATCACTATGCCCTGCTTAGATACCTGGAATTGCTAGCAGTGAATTAAAGCTTCGTGGAATAATTTATATAATATACAAATATATATAATTGAATATATATGGCTGATGTAAAGTTCTGCCCCTCCGAGGCTCATATACAGGTTAAAAAGGGATTGATAAGAAGGTCCAGCACACAGGAAAACTATCCTATGGAACGGTTATACGTTCAGGATATAGTGGAAGGTGCAGTATCCTATAGGGCAGTAGGGTGGCTGTGCGATAAATGCAAATACGTAGAAATCGATGGCACACCAAAATAACAAAACCACAATTATTCAGAAAATATATATAATAATATATTAACACTAATAAGAAAATTTATAATTCCTGTTCACAATACCATAACATGAAAGATTATTATCTGGAAGGTGAAGAAAAGTTCGGATTTTTCACAACGTCGTTTTACAATCGTGTTGCCTGGAGGCTTTTAAAAAAATTATATAGCTTTGCCCTGGATGAAATGAAGGATATGGAACCGTCGTCTATACTGGATATCGGTGCAGGCCCGGGTAAACTGTCATTAATGGTATCACAAAAATTTCCCCATGCAGAGTTTTTTGCCATAGACCCATCATTAAATATGGTAAAGGCGGAGCAGAAGAATTTTGAAAAAGCCGGCATAAAGGCATCATGCAAGCCCGGAAGCAGCAGGGATATTCCATTTGACAATAAATTTGACCTTATATATACAACACTGTCATTCCACCACTGGCAGGATAGAGATAGCAATATCAAGTACATACTTTCAAAATTAGCCGATAATGGAACATTTTTAATAATAGAATTTATGCAGGAGTATTACAAATCTTCCATGTCACTGCACGGAAAACATTCTATTTCAAAAAAATACGCAGAATCATTGAACTTCGATGGGTATGAGCGTGAAATAAATACTTCTGGAGAGTTTATCTCACTTAAATTCAAAAAAGTTTCCTGATCAGTTATGTGGCTGTTCAAGCTTTTTGAGCAATTCATCTGCCTTTCTTTCTATTTCCGGTGTCATTGATAATGTGTCTGGCCACGGCCTGTTATAATTTTCAGCTGGTGATTTTTTTGTTGCGTCTATGCCCATCTTTGAACCCAGGTTAAATAGCCTTGCCGGGTGGTCAAGCGAATCTGTCGGGGTATTTGGAACCATAAAAACATCGTTAACCGGATCGATTCTGGTAGTCATTGCCCACATAACCTGTTTCATGTCATGTACATCCACATCATCATCAACTACAACAACAATTTTTGTGAACATCATCTGCCCGGTGCCCCATATGGCAAACATAACCTTCTTAGCCTGTCCGGGATACCTTTTTTTAATTGATACAACTATCATGTTGCTTACTACAGTTTCTTCAGGTATGTTCATATCAACAATTTCAGGTATCTGTATCTGAATTAACGGTAGAAACATCTTTTCTATTGCTTTTCCAATCCTTACATCCTCATGCCATAGTTTCCCAACTATTGTGGTGGAATAAACCGGTTCTAATTTCTGTACAACTTTCTTTACATGGAATACTGGAAAAGCTTCTTCAAGTGAATAATAGCCTGTATGGTCCCCAAATGGCCCCTCAATCCTTGTTTCAGAAGGGTCTATATAACCTTCAAGCACAATCTGCGAACTTCTTGGGTATTCCATGTTAACTGTTTCGCCTTTTATAAGCTCAAGGTGTTTCTTTGCAAGTATTCCTCTGAAAGAAAATTCATCAATTCCATTG
>JAKBQO010000053.1 GCA_021835185.1 Thermoplasmata archaeon | reverse complement strand
TCTATTACATACAAATCAGATATATGGAGTTATGAAGTAATGCCAATTATAGGAATAATTAGAGTACTTATTTTCTTTTTTTCTGACGAGATATAATTGTTAAAGGGTATCCGGAACATGCAATTATTTTACCCGCCAATTTTGTTCAATCATAACAATAACTAAATATACTGCAAAATTAATTATAAAAGTATTTCATTACAACACCATGATTGGAGCTATTCTTGCAGGAGGATATGGCAAACGGCTGAAACCTATAACAGACCATATACCCAAAGCACTGGTGGAAATTAAGGATAATTATACCATAATGGACAGACAGCTTTTTGATTTTAAAAATATAGGAATCACTGATGTTTATATCCTTTCCGGATACCTGAGCGAGGTTATAGAAGAACGTTATAAAAATTATAAAGATATGAATATCCATTATCTCAGGGAAGACAAACCTATGGGAACTTTATTTTCACTCTCAAACCTCATGAAAAATATAAATGAGGACGCCATAGTAAGAAATGGAGATACTGTTACCGACATAAATTTCAGGAGCTTTGTGGAGTTTTCGAAATCGAGGGATTATGATGTAGTAATGTATGTAACTAAAATGCAGAGCCCCTATGGAATAGTAGAATTTTCAGGAGACAAGGTTGACAATTTCAGGGAAAAGCCTGAACTTAACCATTATATCAATGCCGGATTATATTATGTAAAAAAATCTGCATTTGAAGCATTTTTCAGAAAATATATGGAAAAGGATATTGAAAAAAGTGTTTTTCCGTACCTTGTAAACAATAACAGGATGGGCGTATACTGCGAGGATGCCCTCTGGCTTGGCATAGACAGCGAAAAGGATTTAGGAACCATAAAAGAGTTATACAAAGGTAGGGAAGACACATCATACGGGTACTTGAAAACATTATACTTTGATGAGGGGAAAAGCATAGTCGAGTATTACATCAGATCAGGTGAAAATGTTGAAATTAAATCTGGCAAAATATTAAAAATAGGTTCAGGCACAGGCTATATTGAGAATGATACGGATAAAAAATATTCTAAGGGGCAGGTAATAAGAACCGCGGATACAACATTATTGTATGCATATGAGAATACTATAATGGAGGAGATATCTATATAAAGACCTATGCCACATCTGCTATTATATTATATATATTATATTCATAAAATTTAATAACCTGTTATTAATGATATTGCCATGACTGTTAGCAGGGGAGAATTATTTAAAGCCATTGATAATATTTATGGTAGAAAAGGAATGTCTAAAAAAGATTCTGAAGATCTCTGCGACTTTATTCTTTCTTTTTTCGGATATGAGGATTACATAATAGACAATGTTCTTTCTGCTGCTGAAAGGGACGTTTTTTACAACCTTGAGGAATATGGAATAGTAACAACCCACAGGGAGGAAATTAACATAGTCCATGGAAAAGCATGGCGCATCAATCAGTGGTATCTGGACAAAGCCAAAATAAATAAGCTAGCAAAGGAAGAAAAGGAAGAAGATTCCGAAAAAAATATATACGATTCAATATTCAAAAATATGTGAATGGTAATTTTTATACTTTATTTTAGAGTTATTAGATAATACAAATGATTAAATAAACTATTAAATATTGTTATATATGATATTTAGAGAAGATGATGGGCATGAATATGTTGAAGTTGATTTTCAGATGCGGCATGAACGATGCTGGACAGAGATTACTGATGGCTTAAATGTTAATATACACACGGTTAGCAGCAATGTGCATAAAGACAATAACTATATTTACGGAACTGTGGAGATAAAGGCAGAATCAGAAAGGGAATTCAAAAAATTCCTTACACTTTTCAAACGGTCCAGTGCCATAAGCGAGATTTTAAGAGTGTCTTCCAGTGCCTATAGAAAAAATCTTTATGAAGTTTCATTCAAGGAAAAATATAGCAATATGATAGTATCTTTGCTGTATGAAAACAATGTTGTTTACCATAATGACCTGATATCTGATAATTTTGAATATATAATGGCAATTGTCCCTGTTGAATCTGTTAAAACTTTAAAGTCATCACTGTCAGAACTTGGAGAGATGCCCTATTTCCATATGAAGAGCGACAGGCAAAATGGAAAAATTGATAGTGTATTCAATTTAACTGACCAGGAAGCATTTACAGTGTATATGGCTTACCAGAATGGGTATTTTAACATACCCAGGGAAAAATATCTCAGTGAACTGGCTACAATAACAGGGCTTTCAAAGTCAGCCCTGGAAGAATACATGAGAAAAGCAACGGGAAAAATCATGGATGAATGGACCCGCAAGAATAGATATTTTTTGATGAAGAAATTTGGTGAGTAGGGGATTAAAATGGATTTCAGGAATAAAAATGCTATAGTTACAGGTGGTTCAAGAGGCATAGGGAATGGCATTGCAAAAGCTCTGGCAGACAACGGCGCAAATGTTATAATTACATATGGCAACAACGACAATGCTGCGGATGAAACTGTGAAATATATAAGAAGTAAGGGAGTTTCAGGCGAAAAATACAAGATAGACCAGTCGGATATAGGAGAAATAGATGGATTGATGAAATTTATTAAAGATAAGTTCAAAACAGTGGATGTGCTGGTCAACAATGCCGGAATTTGCCCGTTCATGGATTTTTTTAATATAGACCAGAATTTATTTGAAAAAGTATGGAAAGTCAATGTGGAAAGCCATTTTTTCATCACACAGCGTGTCTCACAGATGATGATAGAGAACAATACTAAGGGAAAAATATTATTTATAAGCTCAATAAGCGCAATAGTTGGCGGGAAATTTCAGGCACATTACACCACAACAAAGTCTGCTATGAATGGATTAATGCATTCACTGGCCATAATACTCGGTGAGCACGGGATAATGGTTAATTCGCTGGAACCTGGTACTATACTTACTGATATCAACACAGAAGACCTTTCAAATAAAAAGAAAAGGGAGTATATGGAAAACAGAATACCCCTAAGAAGATTGGGAAATCCTTCCGATATAGCTTCTCCGGCTTTATTCCTTGTTTCCGATGAAAATACATATATAAATGGTGCTGAACTTTTAGTTGACGGCGGCATGCTTGTTAATTTACAGTGAACTACCTCATGCTAAAGCATAGAGGCTTCCTGCTTCATTGACCATGCTTAACTTCACATAGGGGCTTATATTAAGCCCTTCAAAGCCAGAGGCAATAATCTCCACAGGCGTTAATTCCCTACGCTCCATAGGTACATTTAAATTTATATTATATTTCTTAAAATAATTATTTAATTTTCTATTTTTAATTTTTAATAATTCATTTAATTTTATTATATCAATTTAATATATAAATTATTTCCATTTATTTCTTTATTTCCAGAAATTCATCCACATCGTAAACTCAGTGGCTTTCGTTCTGGTAGATGGATTTGTAAATTTATTTAATAATAATTTTGACGGAAAAACTCATGTGAGTTACTATATTATTAAATTTTTGATATAACAGCGGTTATTCTTATAACGGGTTATATTTTTTACCCATTATACAGGATAATAATATCTTGCCGTAGGTATTTAAGATTAAAAATATTGTATAATCACTTAGATCGTTTTACATTTCTTATTTTGAATCTCATAGTTACAAAAAATACAGACATGTGCATCTGTTAAATGGCATGATTGTTACAAAAAATAATAAATATTTAAATTATAATATAATTTTATAATATCCAGTTATTTCACCACATCTCTCGAAGTTTCCTCCAGTGATTTTCTTTCAGTTCTCACATATTCCGGCTTAAATATGTAAAGCAGTGTTACCACTATAAATGCTAGAACAAAGAAAGCCCCTGCTATATATCCTATATACTCAATACCAAACGCAACTATCATCGGTGTGAATAACCCGAATATCCCTGCTTCGAACCTCATAGTAAACCAGACAAACCCCTGTCCGGAGTTTCTGAGGCTTGTAGGGAAATGTTCCAGTGATAGCAGCCTTGTGGTGGTCCAGATACCGAGCCCCTGGCCAATACCGAATAGCAGGAATGAAGCCAGTAGAACGTATACGTTTTTAAGGAATGGCGGATAAACGAGAAGGAAAAATGATACTGCCGCCATTGCAGCGCTTGCAAGGTAAAGCGGAACTCTCCCCACACGGTCTGATAAATAATAAAATATTAACAGTCCGGGGACAATAGCACTTCCAAAGTAAATGGCCTCAAATGCATATGTGTCTCTAAGGCTTACCAGATGAAGCGAACTGAATATGTACGGGAAAAACTCACCGTATGTAGAAGCAGGTATTCCCCACATAAGGTATAAAAACCAGGCCAGTAGCATGAACCATCCATATTTCTTGAAAAGTTCCTTATACTTGTCTATCGTGAATTTTTTGTTTTCCTCATCCTTAATATCTATGTGAAGCAGTTTAGCAGATTTCTGCAGGTCTGTTTTATTTCCACGCATCATATCATATCTTGGAGATTCTGTAAGGTTTCTTCTCAGTAACCAGCTCACAAAGGCGAGTAAACCGAGCATAATCCATATGACCCTGAATAATACCATGCCTGTGTTGTACAGTGCTATCGCTATTCCAAGCTCCACAAGGACACCGACATACCACATTATTGTTGTAATGCTCATCAATCTGCCACGATAATTTTTTGGCGAGAATTCAGTTATCAGGCTCCAGGATGTGGGAACGTCAGCACCTACTGCTATTCCAACAAGGGCATAAAATACCATTGCCCAGACTATATTAAAAATACGGCTGGGGAAAATTCCAGTTATTGCGAGCAATATTGCAGATACGCCATATATTATCATATCAACCTGATAAATAAATTTTCTACCAAATTTATCTCCTAACCTTCCGAATCCAAGTGCTCCAAATGCAGCACCCAGGAGTGTAATCAATGCAGGTAACCCATCTTCCAGGGTTGTAAAATTCAGCAATGTTCCGATAGCCAGAAGAGTTATTCCGGTACCTGCAAGCATACCAGCGTCCAAAAAATCTCCAAGTGATGCAATAAAAGTCCACTTGAAATGAGTTGATGAGAGCGCAGCATCGTCATAAGTTTTACTATCTACCATAAGTTCACCTTAAAATATATTTCCATTAGTGTATATATAGTAATTCCCAAACTATTCCATAGTATACTGCATAATGCATATATTATATACAATATATAAAGGGATAGTGTGTGTACCCCTGTATGTTTGAATCAATGTATAACAATACATTCGGGCAATTATTTGATTGAATTTATAGATTATATGTTTCTAAAATTCAAGCCCATCTATATCAGGGTCATATGCAGATAGTACATTTACGTATAATTTTAATTTATCATATGCACTGTAACATTCAAAAATATTTTCTGCTATCCCCATTGGTATGCTTTTAAGTATATTTGAGCTTTTAAAGGATGCGTCTGTGAATATTATTTTGCCTTTGCCTGTGTTAATGATAAAGGCCAGCGATGCCCTGTGGTGGCACCCTACCCATAGTGCACTGATTCCTGGTATCAGTTCAGTAATATTTTCTGCATCAAAAAAGTGAATTCTGTCTTTTGCCTCAAATAAAAGGTATTGAAGCACATTTTCAGGGATAAATAGATTCCTATTATCGTTGTGTGGGCCAGGTACCATAATATCATTAATCCATCCTTTCTTCAATATATGGTATGTTGCATTCTTAAATTCATCCGCCCTTCCGGTAGTGTAGTCCTGTAAGGGAGTAAATGAGATATTTTTAACATCTTCCGGCTTAAATCCAGCTTTCCTTAAAGTTTCTATGGAATCACTGGATGTGAATTTTGCCCTGCTGCCTGCGAACTCAACCATTGCACGGTTTCTTTCTTCCATGTCCACTGGCATTCCAGCATTTATCAGGAAATTTGTTTCGTCGTTATATGCCATTATCATATGAAAATGTAGGGTTTCCCAGTTTCCCCATCCGGACATCCTGTAAACTTCCGGCGCAGGTACATCTGATTCCCCTACCTTAAAAACCTTAACCCTGAATACATTTTGAGCCATTTATACCAGATAATCATAAATGAACAGTAAATAAAATATTTTCCATACATTTCCGGGGAAGATTTTAATTTAAATACACCATTATGATAGTATGAAACCGATCAGCGGGGTAATTCCTGCAATACCAACAATATTTAAAGATAATATGGAAATAGATTTCGATGGAATTGAAAACTGCATCGAATTTGCAATTAAATCAGGTGCCGGTGCCATTGCGCCAATGCTCCTCGGCGGTGAATTCTATAAATTAACATTCAATGAAAAAATTGAAATAATTAATAATGTAAGTAAATTCAGGAAGCGAATTAAAATATTCGCAGGAGTATCCGAACCGGCAACATTTGCTGCGGCAAAACTTGCAGAAAAAGCAAGGGATTCTGGGGTTTCTGGTATAATTTTAATGCCTCCATACTATTACCCGTATGGAAAACTTGAGAATAGCATAATAGCAAAGCATTTTATTGATATATCTAACTCCATAGATATTCCTGTAATTATACAGGATTTTGGATACCGGTCTAATATGCCATTAAAATTATTGAAAACCATAGCGGCCAATAATATAGCAGGAATAAAAACAGAAGGCAAGGACAGTGCCAGGAGAATACATTTACTGCATACCAATTTTCCTGATATTTCCATTCTTGGCGGGTATCTTGGCTTCGATATGGTTAATGAGTTGAACAATAGTTCTGATGGGTCTATAACAGGATTGGCATTTCTGGATATATTATCCGGAGTTTATGAAAAATACCGAAACAATGATAAAACGTATATTGATGATTTCAGCAAAATTCAGGAATTGCTTGGATTTGAAGCAGAAAATCTAAAATTCTTTGTCCAGATAGAAAAGAAAATACTGTACAGGAGAAAAATAATAATATATACAAATGTTAGAAGCCCGGAACCTGAAATGCCAGGCCGGATGGATTCAAAATTAAATATGATTCTCGATAAGATCTGGATTTAATGGTATATTGATTACTGTGGTTTGTATTCCAATCCGAATCCCGGCTTATCGCTCAATGTAAAGTAGCCTTTCTCCGGAAACAGCGTGCCCTCCATGTGCTGTTCCATCCATTCCCTGTATTTTGTCAGGAATTCAGCCACAGGCGTGACGCTCTCAGGTTCTGAGCCGATTACATGCAAATTGTAGATATTTCCCGTATGTGGAACTACTATGGCTCCGTAGGTTTCAGCTAAGGCAACAATTTTTTTCATAGGTGTTATTCCACCGGTCCATACAGCATCGGGCTGCAATATCCTTATTCCCGCATCAAGCAACCGCTTGAAGTCATATACATGGTAATGGTGTTCTCCTTCAGAAATTGGAATTCCGGTCTTCCACGATAGCATTTTCATAGCATCGAAATCATCAGGCATCAATGGCTCCTCAACCCAGGCCATATCGTACCTCTCCAGTTTCTTTACCATCTTCAGGGCAAAATTATAGTTCCATGACATCCATGCATCTCCTGCAAGTTCCACGTCATATCCCACAGCGTCCCTTATTGTTTTGACAAGTTCTATATTTTTCTCCAGCCCGTTAATATCCGATGGGCCCGAAATAAACCTCATTTTCATTGTTTTATATCCCTGGGAAACGTATTCTTCCGCCTCTTTCCGGAGTTCTTTCAGATCCGTTGGGTGCAGATGGGAGGCATATGCCCTTATGCGTTTTCTCGTTGCCCCACCCATTATTTTATATGCAGGGACATTGAGCGATTTAGAATATATATCGTACATCATTATGTTCACAGCACTGAGTGCGTGCATCATCACGCCCGACCTGCCAAGGGGAAGGGAAAGCCTGTAAAGCATATCCCATGCCATATTGATTTCCGAGATGTTAAATTCCTTAAGCTTGCCAGAAAATTCCATTACAAAAGATGCCACATCAGAGGTTGTATTATAGTATGAACTGTATTCCCCGGCCTTCATTTCAAGGGTGCAAACTTCGTTTATCATTGCAGCCTCGGTTGGAGATACCTCGCCAAGTATGTCCTTGTAGTAATCTGTGGGTTTTACGTATTTATACACAGGCTGTTTAACCTTTTCCCTGCCGATTATTTTAATACTTTCAACTTTCATACGATCATGTTTATAATTATTGATAAGTATTAAACATATATCCGGATATGTTTATAGCACAATAATACACTAAAACTTTAGATATCCACGTATGGATATATTCCAATGCAAATATTAAATTGCATTTTTATTTTGCTCCCTTTGCAGATGATATTTATATTATTATAATATATTAATTTATGAAAGCCGTTATTATAACCATTGGAAATGAGATACTCAAGGGAAGGACAGTAAATACAAACTTTTCTGATATAGGGAAAATATTGACCTATTCCGGATATGATGTAATAAAAGGGATAATAGTGCCTGATAATCTGGAACAAATTGCAGGTGCATTCAAAGAGGCATCCTCTATTGCCGATCTTATAGTTTCTTCCGGTGGATTGGGCCCGACCTACGATGATATGACATTAAAGGGTTTTTCACTGGCATTTAACCTGAAAATGGAGAGAAATGATAATGCGATGAATATGGTGCTGAAAAAGGTACATACATTAACTCCGGAAAGGGAGAAAATGGGAATGATACCTGAAAATTCGATACCGATAGAAAACAAAGCAGGCACGGCGCCTGGCATATATGAAAATATATCAGGGAAAGTATTCATTATCCTTCCAGGTGTACCACGGGAAGTTGAAGCAATAATGAAGGAAGTGGAACAGAGGATCAGGATAAAGGATTTCCATTACGTAGACAGGTCAATAGACCTTCACGATGCAAAAGAAAGCCTTTTAGCCCCTTTGATTGCAAAATTAATGAAAGAATATGGAGATAGGGCATATATCAAGACCCATCCGAAACTGGATAATGGAAAGCCGTGGGTTGAAGTAGAAGTTTCTGCCTCCGGAACTGACCCTGATGAAGTGGAAAATTTTGTATCCAGAATTCTGGAA
>JAKBQO010000052.1 GCA_021835185.1 Thermoplasmata archaeon | reverse complement strand
AGGTTGAGGCTGAAATTGACACAGGGCTAGCCAAGGTTATAGTTCCTGCAAGCAACTTTAATGACATTATACTGGATGAGGCACATAAGGGTAAAATACAGATAATAGGTGCATCCAGAATAGAAGAAGTACTGGAAAACGCACTGATAATGGGTCCGGAAAAAGATAAGTTCCTCCAGAAAATAAAGGATATCGTAAACCCTGCCACAGATATCAAAAAACCCGCCCAGAGAAGGGGCACACATGTTGCATGATTTACAGTATTTTATTTTAAAATATTATAACAATAAAATTTTTGATTATTTGAAAACCAGAACCAGCCTTATTCAACTTATTGATGGCAATTCAATATCTTCAGAGTTGGAATTAAGTGAAGCAATCAGGAAAACAGATCGTTATCTGGAACACAATGGAAAGATCCATTTTCCAGGTACTGTCCTTTTAATGTATCTTGCACATACAAATCAGATCAATGTTGCCATAAACAGGTGCGGCATTAATCCAGATACGCAATCCGGTGTTGTTGTTTACTCAAACAGGGAAGACCTGGATTTTTTAATAGAAGGAGGATATATAAAATTAACAGAAAGATTCATTCCATACGACCTCCCCAGAAAGGATTTCGAGGTTTTTTCCAGCATGGCCCGGCTTGAAACTATGATTTAATGGTTTTAAATAGTTTCAATATATCCTGGAAATTAAGGTTAAATTCATTTATATTATTTTCAATAGCTTTTGAGGCCGTTATATTTCCAATACTTACAGAATCTTTTAATGTATACCCATTTGAAAGTGCTGTAAATAGGCCGGCCCTGAACGAATCACCCGCACCAATAGTGTCTGCAATGCGATCCGGTTTTATTCCAGGCATCAGAGTAGATTCTCCATTTTCAATCAAAGTTGCACCTTTTTCACCTTCCGTTATAATTATATTATTTACTGTTTTATATACGGCTGCACTATCTGTATTCAGCAATTCAAGGAGGTGGTAAAACTCCTTTCTGTTCATGATAATCATATTGCTGTGGTTAACCATATACTCTGCACTTTCCTTATTGTAAGTATACCATATTTCCTGTCCCGGGTCAAATACTACTTTAGCTTTCTTCTCCCTATCCAGAATTTTCATATACTCTTTCACCGGTCCTGTACCGATGTTTAAGAATGTATAATTTCCATATTCAAAATGTTTTGAAGCTTCCCAATTATTCATCGGGCCCTGAAACATATATGCAATCTGTTCTCTTCCATCAGAGGGCAGGTAACAAATAGGCCCATTTTCTTCTTTCATAATATCAACATGTTCTGTATTAATTCCTACTTTTTTCAGATTTGCAAGGTATTTTTCATGGGATATTTCACCAACAGCAGAATACAGATCAAATTTCAGTCCCAGCGCATTTGCAACGTATGCAAAATTCCCTGCAGTACCTGCAAATTTCTCTCTAAGGGCCTTTACACCGGTAGCCTGGCCTGGAGACGGTAGAGATGGCACAGATAGGGTTACATCTATATTTAAGTGGCCAAAGAAAGCCAAAAACTTCATAGCTAGCGATTGTAATTAAATATTTAACAAATTTGACCGGGAAAAGGAATATTTCCTATCAACTGGAGCCGGCATCTATATTTCCCACAGCAATTTATTTTATATTGCTTAATTATTATCACATAGAAATAATATATAATACATTACATACTTTCACTATTTCAAAACATTTATATTGGTAAATTAACTCATTATATATATTGAATCATAAAGTTATAATTGCCGTTGCAGTTAGTGCAATTCTTATTGCAATGGTCTTTGCAGGTGCAAATATTCCATATCCGGGTTACAATCCAACCGATCATCTCATATCTGGAAAACACCCTATTTCCAATGTATCAGAGGTACCCAAGAATTTTACTTTATCTGGAAACGTATCTAATTCTAATAATAATTTGCCACTTTCCGGAACTATAACAGTAAGCAATTCCACAATGTCCAGAACATTTAATACCAGCAGCAATGGAAGCTATAATATCACTCTCCCGCAAGGGAATTATAGTATATCGTCTTCAATACCTGGATTTCAAAATTATTCATCCACAATCAATCTGGATAGCAATAAAACGCAGAATATATCAACGCCTCCTGCTACTACCATAGGAAATGGAATTAATCAGGTTCCAGGTTCTACCAATGTGTCAACACTGGTTCCATATCTCAATAATAGTATTATGTCCGGAGGGCTTAATACTGACAATATAACCGGAACATTTGATAAAAATATCACAATAGATCTGGGCAAGAAATTAAACAATACACAATTTGTTGTATTGATGAAGTTAGACGGTGCAGTATATAGCTATAATTGGGTGACAAACGGAAGCGGGATGGCGAAATTATTCCTTAAATATTCCGGAAATTATACAATGTCCGCATATACACTGTATTATAATTCTAGTGTAATTCATTACAATACTGCAAATAATGATACTGCCAGATTCAATATGACAGAGCGTATAACATTCATTTCCTCTGTTATTCTTCAAAGTGCAGTCCCATTACATGATAATTCATCAGTTGCAAACTCAACACTCACAGTCAAAGGGGGAGTTTTCTCTGTACCTTCCTTATCCGTTAACAGTAATTTAACAGGGACTTACTATAAATATGAGGTACCCGCTGGTTTCTATAATTTTGCTTACAGTAATGCCCATTACGTTTCAAAAAATTTTGGCGTTGATGTAACAGGAAACAGTACAGTAAATAAAACAATTGACCCTTATTTAATATCCATAAATATAAGGAATAATACCGGGAATACATTTAATTATACACTTGGTAGCACATTTTATAGTGGTAATGGCATACACATGGCTACTTCAGGCATAACCACCCTATTAGTGTTCCATGACGGTAAAATAGTATACGACAATACAATACTCCTAACCAGTGCAAATCCATACTACCAGCTTAACCTTACTATTAGCAACAAAAATCTTACATTTAACGGCATTGAAACGGATTCGACAAATCTTTCCATTGTATATTCAGGCAATGTAACTTCTAACTTTTATATTGCATCCCTCGAATTTGAAAACTTTAGCACATCTGCCACTAACGGAATGATAATTATTTCCGGTGCTGCGAGTGGAAGCTACCCCCTAGACAGTGGATTATATACATACAATATGTCACAATCCCTTCCAACATCAGCGGGCAACCTCACAATAAAACTCGTTTATGATAATGATTCTAAGGTAAGCACAGATGGGCGTATGACTGTAGAGGTATATGGTTATAATATATCCACACTAGGAAATTATATTACGGAGTGATTTTTATTGCTATTCAAAAAGAATGTACAGAAAACAGAGAAAATTGAAGAGAAGACTAAAACTGTGTTGAAAATAAAAACAGTTGACGATATACCTGTAATAAAGGAAATGAGGAAGAAGATAGGGAATGGGGAACGAAAGGAAGCAATAATATACGGGTACACAAACCTGAAAAATGATTATACCAGATTTTACGGTTGCCAGAAATATTCATCAAACCGGGATTTTATCCTCTCAGAAATAAGCCATTTTGATATAGTTCCGGATCGTACTGAATTCAGTACGGATAATTTTACCATCAAAAATTTAATAGAAAATTCAATATACAATAAAGAGGAAACAGATGCTACTCCAGATAATGCTGGTAAAACGGATAGCGTGGAAAAGACTACCCGTTTTTTTGCAATAAAAAAAATAGCATTGTTTTATTTTAACTACTATGAAATTGCCCGTTTTGGTGATTATAACTGGGATGCGCTGGATGAAAAGGAGATAATAGACCCGGTCAAAGACGCATATAATTATATGGATATAATGAAATTGTTTTACGGTGGTGAACCTCATGGGGATTAATATAATTGGTCTTTTTCTTGATTACCGTACCAGCTTCAAATTTTTCTATCCTGTGGTTGTTCTACTTTTCCTTACCCTGGTTGTGACATTTCATTCCAGGAAATATAAAAATAAGGAAATGGACGAAATTATCCGTGATGCAAACCTGAAAATTGAAGATACACATTTCCTGAAAGAACTTAAACTCATAAAATCAGGGGATTTCTCTTCTTACCTGATGGAAATAGATAATGATATGTCCCATGTAACGCTTCTATTAAAGCACTATAAACTTATGGTGAGAAAATATCATAAATATAACGCCAAAAGCAAAAACTCTTCTAGGATTATGAGAAAACATGCTGCTAAAATGAAGGATGCATATCTTCAGTATATTTTAGATGACTATGAATCGATTAAGAAAATAAAAATGAATATGATAAATACGGAGGTGTACGATGAATGGAAGAAACAGAAAATATAAGGGATACAATAATTGATATGGAAACATCCATAGGAAATACGGTAATAGGTTCTTCGAGAATAGTCCGCTTTATGCTTATTTCTCTATTTACAAATAACCACATACTTATGGAAAGTGTTCCGGGGCTTGCCAAAACAATGCTTGCATCAGAATTCTCCAAGCATCTTGGCTTGCAATTCAAGAGAATACAGTTTACCCCTGATATGCTCCCCTCAGACGTAACAGGGAATATGGTTTTTAACCCCGAAACAAGGAAAATGGAATTCAGGGAAGGCCCTGTATTTTCAAACATTGTCCTGGCAGATGAAATAAACAGGACACCACCAAAGGTCCAATCTGCCCTGCTTGAAGCCATGGAAGAAAAGCAGGTATCAGTATACGGGCTCACAACAAAACTACCATCACCATTTCTTGTAATTGCAACCCAGAACCCCATAGAGCAGGAAGGCACATTTCCCCTTGCAGAAGCCTTGATGGACAGATTCCTGTTCAGGTACTATATTGATTACCCTGATAGGGAAGACGAGATAAAAATTTTAAAATCTATTTACAGAAACGCAGCTAAAAAATATAATACCCTGGATTCAGCCACTATACTGCATTACCGGAATTTAGTAAACGAAGTTTATGTTAATGAAGAAATAATAGAATACATTATAAATATAATCAGGAAAAGCAGGGAATCAGATATGGTATACCTGGGTGCCAGTACACGTACTGCAGTGAAATACCTTAATGCTGCAAGGGCAAATGCTATGCTAAGCGGGAGGAAATACGTTATTCCTGAGGACGTAATCTTTATTGCCCGGGAAATCCTAAACCATCGCCTTATTATGCGCCCTGAGGCACTTATAGATTCAGAGGCAGATTACAGAAAAATTATATACAATGTCATAGATTCAATAATAAATTCTGTAGAGGCACCACAATGATCCGGAAGGCAGGTTATGCTATACTGGCTGTATTGACATACGGAATACTTGAATCAGTTCTGTTAGGATATAAATATTACATTATATTTACGATTCTTACATTCTTCATGGTTGCATTTGATGTTGTATATTTTAATATATCAGGTTCGAAGGCGATAAATCATATTTCGGTTACAAGAAGGTATGATACAATTAAATTCAGAAAAAACAGGAAATTTCAGATAACCCTGCTTTTTGAAAATAAAAATCCATTTCCAGTCTCAGTGCATTTTTTTGATGAAGCCATAGATGTGCTGGAGATTTCCGGAAAAACAGGTGGAAATATAACCATTCCTGAAAATGGGTCATACGAAACATCTTATTCAACAATTCCGCGTTATATAGGAAAATATAAACTGGGAAATATAACAATCAGCATCTCAGACCTGTTTCATATTGCTTCAGTTAATAAGACAATAGCCATGGATATGGCGATTCGCATATCACCTTCTACACGTGACATAAAATCTATCCGGAGTGAAATGATAAGCAGTTTTATTTATACCCAGGGCAACCATTATTCCCACCATGTTGGCCAGGGGTACAATCTATACGGTGTAAGGCCCTATACATTTGAAGACGATCCCCGGTTTATTGTATGGAGCAGATACAGTGAAGGCAATGAGGATAGCATAATGGTAAAAGAAATGGAGGAAGAGCGTGAAATTACAACAATTTTTATCATAGACTACAGCATAGCCATGAATTACGGCGATATAGACAGGGTTTACGACAGTTCTATAGTAGATATTATTAATTCAGCCCATTTTATGGCAAAAAACCGTGACAATGTAGGATTTTTACTATATTCAAGCAAAATTAATGTATATATCCCGCCTGGCAAGAGTGGCGAGAGTATAAGCAGATTGGAAAAATCAGTTTCCAGTATTCTTCCAGATGGGGAATTTAGAATTGGGGATGCCCTAAAAGAACTCCAGCTAAAGCAAAAAAAGCATTTTCTAACATTTATTATAACCGCATCCAGATCATACATACCGCGAAAATTTTTAAATTATAGCTCAACAAGCATATTCCTTATAGACAGTGAATCATACTATGAATATTCGCCAACCGGGAAATTCGACGGGCTTCTCATACAGAATATGCGGAAAAAAGATCTGGAAAACCTGTCACGAAACGTTAAGGAGATCAGGGATTATGGCATTAGATGCACATATGTGAACAGGAAAAATATGCTTTCAAAAATTATGGTAGAATATAATTACAGGAGGAGCATGAATGCAGGTGCGTGATAACATAAATAAATATTTAATTCCTGTACTGGCAGCTATTATATTTATTCCTGACTTTATAATGTTTTACGCACTGGGAAATGTGATTTATAATTCAACGGTTTTCTACTTTGTTATTTTATTCACAGTTGAAATAATACTTTCAAAATTTATTAAACTCTATGGTTTCCTGATCTTCCTTTTTACCCTTATGGCTTTGTTATTGCTGTATATCAAAACGCTTTATTATTATACGCATATTGTAGGAAGGTATTTTTATTATCTGCCCAATATGCCTGTAACCACCAGGTTGATTTATACCTTTGTGGTTATACTTATTATTGGCATAATGGTAGAAGGATTATTCTCCAGAAAATTCTGGCATCTAATTTCATCATATATTATTGTAACCGGTACCATGCTCATGCAAATGGCAACACTTGCATATATGCATGCTGGTGGAATAACCATTAATTATAATTCCTACATGACTGGCCTTTACAGTGTATCTGTATTAGAATACAAATCTATTCTCTCACTATTCCTTCACGGATACCAGACCTACCTTCCACTGTACAAACTCGCGCTTCCCATGGCATTTCCGATTGCAATAGGATTTATGGTATCTGTAATAGGAACAATACTGTGGTTATATTCTATACAAAGCAGTAAAACGGACAATGTTTTTGGATACTTTTCCATAGTTATCGGGCTTGCAATCGGTTATCTGTTCTTTCTCATGATCCACTATGTTACCCCTGTTAAGTTTGAATTTTTATCAATAGCCATAGCCGTTGTATCTGTTTACCTCATTATTTCATACAGCAATAGTAAAAGCAAGGATATTACGGTCAAAGCTGATCCAGATTATGAAAAGTAAATTGCTGATTAAGCCATATAAACTATCCCTATTTTATAACAAAAAAACGGTATGTTTATGTACTTAATTGGCATTATTATATAAATTTGCATTAATAAAAAGCATTATGAAGCTATCCAGCTAAAATCTGATGTAGTCCCATCAGTATTGCTGAAAGGTGGCTGCATATGAAATGCAAACTATACCAGTGGCTTGTCCTCTATTTCCCATCCATACAATCCATTGTATAGATTATATACATTTGTTATGCCATTTTCCTCAAGAAACTTTCCTGTATAGTAACTTCTATGACCGGAGCTGCATACCAGCACTATTTTTTTATCTCTGTACTTTTCTACCAGAGATATATTATTAAAAATATCGTACATAGGAATTGGCACAGAATTTTCTATATGGCCGGATTCATATTCAAATTGTTCCCTTACATCTATAATCACGCATTCATTCTTTTCTGCCATTTCCGATACTTCATCAGCATCTATGTTGAGAACCATAAAACACAAATATAAAATTATTATTTAATTTTTAAAACGCTTTGAATGCTACATATTTTAAATAAACATAAGAATTACCAATAATAACAATAAATGGGGTTGCCTGACAACACTATGAGACTCTAAAATATATTCAGTCTTTCTGATTCCGGTAAGCAGATGAATATTCAAGAATGGCTATTATAAATTCGGCATTGCTCCATACTAGCGGGGAAACAGAATGTGGTTCTCCTGTGTAGGGGTTGATCTGTTCTGAAAAAATTCCAGATTTTTGCCTGTGGGATTTTACCCATTCTATAAGGGACCATGATTTTTCTAAATTTCCTATTCTAATATAATAACGAGCCATCCAGAGCGTTGTAATTATCCAGGGATTTCCAGTAATATTGCTATCATCCCTTATCCGCATATAATTGTCATTTTCATATCTTGCTATGCCTCCGCTTCCATTTACCCACAATTTCTCCATAATAGCTTCCATTGTTGAAAGCACCCTGGAATCTGTTGGGGCTTTCATTCCGAATATGGCAATGGATGATAATGCGCTATCCACCGTGAAATCCAGTTTTCCATTGATAATGGCACGGGCATATCTTCTATATTCATCCGAATAAAATTTCCGGTCAAAGGCATTTACCATTCTATCTGCAGCATCTGAATACTTTCTGGCAAGTGCCTGATCGCCAAAAACCCCAGCGAAATTGGCTGCGGCTTTAAGTGCAGCAAAGGTGGTAGATACAGTATATGCATGTATCCCGTATCTTTCTTCCCAGAGGTCAAACGATTCCCTGGGCAGGCCGTCAGCGTCTACAAACTCTGTCATAAATTCAGCGGCCCTAATCACAATACTTTCGTAAAAAGGCGCAGTAAACCCTATATCATTATATTTTTTGAAATATTCCCACAGGACATATATCAATAGTGCGGTTTCATCCTCCTGGATCGGATATATCTCTTTGCCATTCATTATATGGGGAAGCCAGCTACTGGCAGGGCTCCCATCCATATTGTACTTATGGTACATATAGCCTTTTCCGGACATCAATGATGTTGACATTGAAAAGAATTTCCTTCCCGATTCAGTATGTCCGGCTATACTGAGTGCATAAGCTGCTATGGACGCATCCCTCGGCCACATATAATAATAGCCGTCGTGGCTTATCTTTAGGATATCACTATCACATGAAGCAGCTATTGCTCCAATGGAATTGGAATGGCTTTTCACTATGAACAGGGACCTA
>JAKBQO010000051.1 GCA_021835185.1 Thermoplasmata archaeon | reverse complement strand
CGATCTATTCACTTTATTCCATAAAACTACACGGGGATAAAATTTACCAGACAGTTTCTGATCTGAAGAAATACTATACAAAAAGCGATCTTCAGGGGAAGCAGGTACTTATACTTACCAACATTGAAAAGGCCAGGATACGCGGTGTTGAATCCCAATGCCTTATTCTATCGATATGGAATGGAAATTCAAAAGAAGTAATCTCTTCAACAGGGAATGATGGTGATTTTGCAACCCTTGGAAAATACCGGTACAATGGTGAAGAAACACTTACATTTAAAGAATTCCAGAAAATGGAATTCACAGTTTCAGATCACCATATAATAGCAAAATTGCAGGAAAAGAGCCTGCCAGTAATGCTAAATGGGAAAGATGTTAACGTATCTATCGAAAATCTGGATAAAGCTTCTATTGCTTAATTTATGCAATATTTAATAACCATATTATGAAAATTATTATGCTGGCACTGGAAGAGTTCAGAGATTTGGAGTTCCCGTGATGTTGTATATTTTTTTCAAAAGATATATTATTTCCTGTTATTTAATGATTAAATTCATTGGTACCAGGAGGTTTATATTTACACATAATTACATACACAACCAATCATGCGGTCCATTCATAAATTAATGAGGTTCTGTATAACTATTAGAGACATGCGGAGAGTCTGTAATTCAGTAAAATAAATAATTTAAAATTTATTATATGTGTTAATAATTAACTTACTATATAATGAAACTGTATTAATGCTTCTGCTTCTATATATGTGACTCGACAATAGATACATTAGAGGTAAAAAAATGAACTATACAGAAAAGGATAAAAATAAGCAATCAGAAAAAGAAGCAAAACTGCGAAATAAGCATAATGAAATGGAAACAAAAAAAGAAAATAAAGATGTTGAAAAGGAACAGAAATTAAAAAATGCAAATGATGAAGACGAAGCAAAACAGCACAATTCAAATTATAAAAAATAAATTTGAATATTTTTTATTAAATATTACCTGATTTTAAATCATGTTTTTACTATTTAAACATATAATTTTAGCATTTATATTGAATTTTAATTTAATATTTTTAATATAATTTATAGATCTTGTTGATAGCACATTTTTCTGGCTTATAATTACTGACACTATCGAATAGAGAATGGCTACCAGGAAAGGAAAATAGACATAAGGGAAAAGACACACTCAAGCCATATGGCTATAAGGCAATTTCTGTACTTCTTTTCCATACTGGTATACAACCTGTGGATCCTTATCAACCTTATAAGGAGAATATATGGTTTATCACATATCATACTCATGGACTTTTTAATAGCTATGGGAAATAGGAAATGGAAAACAATAATGAATAGCAATGGATAAATAAATAATAATTGCTGGAAAATAGAGCTATGATTATAGCAGTATTAGCTTAAGCTATGGACATTAATATTTTTAATATTCTGATAATGCTGTTAAATTGATAGGTTTTGTATTTTATAATGCAACATTGATGTATAATTCTGGTTGAATGGAAAATAAAATCATGCTATTTATTCATAAATTAATGATGTTCTATATAACTATTAGAGACATGCGGAGAGTCTGATGGGATAGAAATGTTTATTTATTCTAATTTAATACACATCTTACTTTAAATGATTTCTATGATGCTAACTAAGTTTGAAAAAGCGAGAATTATTGGGGCCCGGGCACTGCAAATTGCTATGGGCGCACCTGTTATTCTAGACGTTTCGCCTGACATGATAGACCCCATAGATATCGCAATATTTGAATTCGATAATGGAGTTATACCCATAACAATCAGAAGAAAATAATACTTTTCTTAAATTTATTCCATGAGGTAATATGTTACGGTTTTGCTTATTGTTAGCCGTTGAGTAATTCAAAATTTTTTCATGGTTCTCTCCGATATTACCGTATGCTGTCATTCTAAAACATGTCTCTAATACAAAGTGTTAAATTTGTCAACGTTGCCCATAACAAAGAATTAAATCTATATTTATAATACAATTCTATGTTTACGCGGCGTGGCGATCAGGGAGAAACCGACAACGGGCTCAGAGTACGGATAGGAAAGGATTCTCCAATGGTGGATTTTCAGGGCACACTTGATGAACTCAATTCGTTTATAGGGAATGCACTTATTAATACAAAATGGGATGATATACGGAACGATCTGATTAAAATTCAGAACGATGTGTTTGTGCTTGGTGAAGACCTCACGGCCGAAAGCCAGCACAGGACTATAAAGGAAGAAGATGTTAAATGGCTTGAGCAGCGGGCAACAGAATACAGAAAGGAAATAGGGAAAATTAAACTTTTTGTTATACCGGATGGCAGCCAGGAAGCAGTATCACTCCATATAGCCAGGACAGTTGCAAGAAGGGCTGAAAGGCTTTCGGTTTTTGTATCGAAAGAGATGTCCGTGAACAAATATATACTCATATACCTTAACAGGCTATCATCTGTACTGTTTATGCAGGCTCTTGCTTCAAATAAACGCCTCGGAATTACAGAGCGGATCTGGGATATTAAACGGGAGTCCTGATTAACTTTTCCTTATCTATATAGGAAAATTCTCCAAAGTGCCCTGAAAATTCTTTTAGCAGCCCTTTAATTGCATCCTCCCTTGGAATATCCACATATGATATGACGCTGCTGTTCATCCCGCATGGGTTTATCAATCCGAATCCATCAAGTACTGAAGCTGATATATTTAGTGCCATTCCGTGATATGAAACGTAATCATCCACTGCCATTCCAAGGGACGCCACTTTATTCTTTATACCTCCTTTATCTATCCATATCCCGGGTTCTCCATAGAGCATGGCATTATAGCCGTAAGTTTTCAACATAGCAATGTATGATTCCTCAATACTTTCAAGAAGTTTCCTTACCTCCTTTTTTCCGTTTATCCTGACATCAAATATGAAATAGGTTATAAGCTGGCCTTCTCCATGGTACGTTACATCGCCACCGCGGTCTGTTTTAATGACATCTACATTTTTATAATTCTCCGGGTCACTTTTTCTTCCTATTGTGTAAACATTATAGTGGTCAAGAAATAAAATGGTATCAGGGATTTTATTTTCCTTTCTCCTGGCTACCAGGTTATACTGGATATCAAGTGCATCGCTGTAACTAACTTTTCCAAGGTCAGTCCAGTAATCAGTCACGCCTTTCTGCTGCATCCTTCAAACCCTCCGATACAGTTGGGTGTGGATGGATGGTCAGGAATAAATCATCTATGGAAAGCCCTGATTCAACCGCAAGGCTGATTTCTGTTATGGATTCTGAGGATCTCGGAGCAGCTACTCCGGCACCTGTTATGGTACCGTCGTCATCGTAGTACAATTTGAAGAATCCGTCCTGCTGGTTCATTGTCAATGACCTTGGATTTGCAAGCACCGGCACCTTGTTCGATTTGGTTCCCGCTTTTCCTGTAAATGCTATTTCAGGATCGGTATAAACCACAAATGGCATGGCTCTGTAATCAACAACAGTATCATTTCCAAGTATATTCTCCGCAGCTACATATCCATCGTAAAATGCCTTGTGTGCCAGCATAGGGCCGCCTGAAACATCGCCAATAGCATATATGTTCGGAACATTAGTCCTCTTATGGCTATCGGTTTTGATGAAGCGCCCGTCCATTTCAATTCCAAGTTTTTCTATTCCACTGCCTTCTGTATTTGGTATCCTTCCCACAGACATGAGCACGGTATCAGCCTCTATCGTGTCACTGCCTTCTATAGCTACTTTATAGTTCTTATCCTTTTTAACTGAAAGTACCTTCATTCCGGTCATTATATTCACACCAAGTTTTCTGAGCCTTTTGTCGACTTCCCTGGCAAGATCTTCTTCAATTTCTGGCAATATCCTGTCTTTCATTTCCACAATATAAACTTCTGAACCGAGTTTCCTGAAGGCGGTTCCCATTTCAACTCCTATATATCCGCCACCTATTATGACAAGTTTTGATGGAATATTTTCAACTGCAAGCATCTCCCTGTTATAATAAACGTCGTCAATCCCTTTTATCTTTACCGGAACAGACCCTGTATTAATGATTATATTTTTTGCTGTATAATCTGTACCATTTACTGTAACTGTATTTCTGTCCTTTACTGACCCGACTCCGTAGATAACCTTAGCCCCGAGGCTTATGCAAAGCTTTTCAGCACCGCCTGTTATTCTTTTTACCATGGATTCTTTCCATTTCTGCCATTCTTTCATGTCTATTTTATAATTCATGGTAACTCCTGGCATATCATGGAGGTAACCTATGTTCTCACTTAATTCTATCAGGGCTTTTGACGGTATGCAACCGTAGTTAAGGCATTCTCCGCCAAACTTTTCCTTTTCTATGATAAGGACTTTCTTCCCGTGCTTCAGCAGCCTGAGGGCGGAGTAATATCCTCCTGCACCGGAGCCAATAATTGCAGCATCGAAATCCATTTAATCACCTATGTACATAAGAGGATATTCAAGCACTTCCTTTAATTTTTCAAGGTATCTGGCCGCTTCAGCACCGTCTATAAGCCTGTGGTCACATGCAAGTGTGAGATACAATCCATGTTTCAGTTCACCGTTTACAAATCCCGAGGTTCTAGTATTTATTTCAAGTATTGCCACCTCAGGGTAATTTATTATTGGTGTAGCCATTATTCCTCCGATAGACCCTATATTCGTTACTGAAAATGTTGAACCCTGGACATCCTGCAATCCAAGTTTGCCATTTCTGGCCCTTTCAGCCATATCTTTTATCTCTTCAGATATCTGGAATATGTTCTTTGATGCCACATCTTTGACAACAACCACTGTTAGCCCGGCAGGGGAATCCACAGCAACGCCTATATTGTACTTTTTCTTTATAGTATAGGTTCTGTCATTTTCATTGTATACTGCATTCAATTTAGGGAAATCCCTGAAGGCCACAGTAACTGCTTTTACGAAAAATGCAGTAAAACTGACGTACTTTTTCTTTGAATACTGGTTTATGGCTTTTTCAATATTTTCCGTATCTATGAAATCTGTTATGGTGAAGTGCGGTATTATCTGCTTGGACTTTGTCATTTTGTCGAATATTAGCTTCCTTATGCCGGTAGGCGTGAAGACCTCATCCTCTTCTGATGGCGCCTTTTGTGGAACCGGTTCTGCAGGGTGCTTCATATAGGCATCTATATCCTCCTTTGTGATCCTTCCATCCTGGGCAGCCGGTTTGACCTTTAAAATATCCACGTTCTTTGACCTTGCATATGCTCTCACCGCCGGAGTAGCCTTTACAGAAGGTATTTTTTCATCTGTGCTTACAGATACCTCCTGGTGTGCTGTTGTTGCTGGTTTCTCTGCCGGTTTTTCAGGGCTATTTGACTCATCCGGAGAATCTATCTCTACCATAGCATCCCCTATCATAGCCGTTTCTCCTTCCTTTATCAATATTTTTGATACTTTTCCTGCAACTGGGGAGGGTATCTTTACCGTTATTTTATCTGTCATTACTTCAACCAGTTCATCATCTTTCCTGATCGAATCTCCCGGTTTTACTGTCCATTTAACTATTTCTCCTTCCTGAATGCCTTCTCCAATTGGGGGCAAACTAACTGTATACATCTTTTATCACCAAATTAATATTTTAATAATTTATCTATAGCAGCCATTATCCTTCTCTCGTTCGGGACATAGTACTCCTCAAGGGCAAATGGAATAGGTATGTCCAGCCCTGTAACCCTCAATATTGGGGCGGCCAGGTAATCCACTGCCTTCTCGGAAATTGTTGCTGAGAGCTCTGCACCAACACCAAACATCTTGGGTGATTCATGGACTATCAGCACTTTCCCTGTTTTTTTAACCCCAGCAAGTATGGTATCAAGGTCGAAGGGGCTCAAAGTCCGTAAATCTATTATCTGGGCATTTACGTTATTTTTTTCAACCGTGCTTTTTACCACAGGCACAGCAGGCCCATATGTAATTATTGTAAGGTCATCGCCTTCCCTTATCACACTGGCTTTTCTCAGGTCAACCTTATAATAATCATCGGGAACATCCATCTTGCCCGCATAATAGAGCCTTTTGGGTTCAAGGAATATTACAGGATCGTTTAGCTCTATAGATGATAATAGCAATCCCTTTGCGTCATATGGATTTGACGGGGTTACAACCGTTAATCCCTGTGTATGTGTGAAATAGGCTTCACCGCTCTGAGAATGGTAAGGCCCTCCATGTACACCCCCTCCATAGGGGGTACGCAGCACCATGGGAAGTGTATAATCTCCATTAGTTCTGTACCTTAGCTTCGCCATCTGGTTTATTATCTGGTCCATAGCCGTGTAGATAAAATCCTGGAACTGTATTTCCGGTATGGATTTAAGCCCGGCCATTGACATTCCTATGCCAAATCCCACTATTCCCAGTTCTGCTAAGGGGGTATCCATAACCCTTTCCTTTCCATATTTAGCCAGTAATCCATCGGTTACCCTGAAAACACCTCCATCAGTGCCCACATCCTCACCGAGGAGTATTATAGAATCGTCTTTTTCCATTGCATTGTTAAGCCCGCTATTTAAAGCCTTTACCATTGTCATCTGCGTCATTGTATATCACCTCTTTCCTCACTTATGTACCATGGCTCTTCTTCGTAAAGGTTTCCCATCATTGTTTCCTTATCCGGTTTAGGTGCTTTTTCATAGGTATCTATAAGTTTTGATGTAGTTTCTTCCATTTCATCATTTATCTGCTTTATATCCAGATCCGTTATCACTTTCATATCCTTTAGAAGTTTCTGGCTTACTATCAGGGGGTCTTTCTCGCTTCCTTCGGGCACCCTATCTGTCCTGTATTTATTCGGGTCATCAGCTGTGGAATGTGGTCCCATCCTGTATGTCATTGCCTCTATAAGGATAGGGTCTTCAGAAGCGTTTTCCAGTGCCTTCCTTGTAGCCCTGTATACTTCTATGAAGTTTGTGCCGTCTATCCTTATTCCGGAGAATCCGTATGATTCTGCTTTCTTGTAAATTGCACCTCTGGTTTCTTCATAGGTCTGGTTAAATGCCTTATCATCTGTTGGATATGTTGGCACAGAAATTGCAAACTGGTTGTTTTCACAGAAAAATACCATCGGGAGTTTGTAAACTCCTGCAAAATTCATGGCAACATGGAAATCCGGGGTTGAAGTTGCACCATCTCCAAATGTTGTTATAACGGAACCGCTCTCTTTTCTATATTTCTTTGCATATGCAATTCCTGTTGCAGATGTAAGATGCCCTGCTACAGGTGTTATTACTGCACCTATATTGTACTTTTTAAGTGAAAAATGGTCAGGCATATCCCTTCCTATTTCATTGTCTGTTGCAGTGGCAAATACCTGTGACAATATAGTATCTATAGGTATGCCCATCTGGAGGAGAACACCAAAATCCCTGTAATATGGATAAAAGAAATCCTCATCCCTGATTGCCATTCCCATTCCTATGTGGATAGCTTCATGCCCCATAAGCGGAATATAAAAGGGCAAAAATCCCTGCCTGCTTGCATTCAGCATTTTTTTGTCAAATAGCCTTTCCATTACAATATTTTTATACGCGGCCAACAAGCCTTCCTTACTAATATCAGTTTCCTCAATCATTGTTTATCCCTCATTTTTATATATCCTTCAGCTGCCCTGTAGGACGTCCTCACAAGCGGCCCGGAAGCCACAAAGGAAAATCCCATTTCATATCCAGCTTCTTCAAAGTGCTTGAATCTGGACATAGGTGAGTATTCCACCACCTCCAGCTGTTTTTTCGTTGGCCTCAGGTACTGCCCCACTGTCAATATTTCAACACCGGCATTCCTGAGATCCATCATTGTTTCTTCTACTTCTTCATCTGTTTCGCCGAGCCCGACCATAATAGAAGATTTGGTGATTACACCTTTCATGCTGCCCTTTATATATTTCAGCACTGAAAGTGTCTGGTCATATCCTGCTCTTGGATCACGCACTGATGGAGTAAGCCTCCTTACAGTTTCTATATTATGGGCTATTACATCAGGTTCCGCAGCTATTATTCTATCCAGGTCAGCATGGTCTCCGCCGAAATCCGGAATCAAAACCTCTATTTTTATTCCAAGTTCCTTTACCTTTTCAATTACCCTTGCAAAAGCTGATGATCCCTTATCTGGAAGGTCATCACGGTCAACTGAAGTAATTACTACATAATCAAGGTTCATAAGTTTTATTGAATCATAAACCTTCTGCGGCTCATCAGGGTCGAGCGGAAGCATATTCCCATGTGTTACTGCGCAGAATCTGCAACCCCTCGAGCAATTGGAGCCCAGGACCATAAACGTTGCTGTTCCACTTTCCCAGCATTCGCTTATATTCGGGCAATGGGCTTCCTCGCATACTGTATTCAGTTGCCTTGAGTTTATGGTATTTTTTATAAATGAATACCTCTCTCCGGTTGGCAGATTCACCTTATATGGGACCCTCATCATAGTCCATCTATTGGTAAAAAATATATAAACTTCGTGTAATAAACATTAGCAATATACTCTATAGAAGATGAGTAGCATACTGTAATTTAATAATCTTTTATATAACCTTTGATATAATTATACATATTAATAGCGTCCCTGTTTTCCCTTACATCATGTACCCTTAATATGTCAACTCCATTGCTGTTAAGATAAATCGATGATGCTATGGTTCCTCCCAATCTTTCCTTTACAGTGCTCCCTGTTATCTTACCTATAAATCCCTTTCTTGATGTTCCAAAAAGTGTGTCAAATCCAATAAAAAATGACCATGGAGAACTTAAAATATCCATATTTCCATTAAAATCCTTGGCAAAGCCAATGCCAGGATCAAGGATTATATTTTCAGGGTTAATGCCTTTCTTAACCATCTCATCTGCCCTGTTATAGAAATATCTGTTGAGCTGGAAATATAAATTATCGTAATCTATGTATTCTCCCATATTCTCCGGGTTTCCCCTCATATGCATTACAATGCATTTAACGTTGCTTCCGGCAGCGATGTCTATCATCCCGGGATCTGAAAATCCAGAAATGTCATTGATATATTCTATTCCATAGTCCATAGCCCGGGATATGGTGTATAAATGCCTGGAATCAACAGAAACAGGTATGTTTGAACATGATTTTATATACTCAAGCACATCTTTTATCCTGTTGAATTCTGTCTCCGGGTCTACCATTTTGCTTCCTGGCCTGGTGCTCTCGCCACCTATGTCTATAATGTCAGGCTTTGCGTCAAGCATACTATCCACTATTTCCTTATTACTTATTCTTGAGCCTTCGAAAAACGAATCCGGTGTTGCATTGAGTATTCCCATTATAAGTGATTTTTTGTTTGTAATTTTGTTTTCTGCCTTTGCTGAAATTTCATCCTCATACCCTTCAAAAATATGGTTTTTAATATAAAATTCCTTTAAAATGCTTTTTTCAAATTTAACAGAACTAAAGGTATACTTTTTCCCCTCAATTACAATCTTTCCATTTTCTGATTCTTAGATCG
>JAKBQO010000050.1 GCA_021835185.1 Thermoplasmata archaeon | reverse complement strand
AAAATGGCAATAAAGTGAATTTAATATCTGATGGAAGATTGCTTAACCTTGCAGCAGGGCAGGGGCATCCAGTTGAAATTATGGATTTAAGCTTTGCACTTCAGGCTCTGACAGCTGAATATATTGTGAAAAATAAGGGAAAACTATCAAACAAAGTTTATCCTGTGCCGGCGGAAATAGATACAGAGGTTGCAAAAATAGCACTGGAATCACTTAATTTTAAAATAGATACATACACAGAGGAGCAGCTAAAATACCTGGACAGCTACCAGGAAGGCACATAAATTTTTATATAATTTACTTATCAATAAACATGAAAATAGCGTCCGTAACTATAGATAATAAAAACCATCTTGCACTGTACAGAGAAGGAAAGTTAGCACTTCTGGATGATTATGGCATAAAGGCAACATCAGTTGCCGAACTTTCACATGATGATTTTGCAAAATTAAAAGATATAAACAGGTTTCAAGATTATACATTTTCATATAATTCTATTATTGATCAGAAATCAAGTCTGTTATGCATTGGCCTTAACTATAAAAGCCATGTATCGGAGCACGCTGGAGGGAAAATACCTGAAACGCCAGTGGTATTCTCAAAAGCAAATAATGCATTTACCGGAAATCATTCTATTGTTCAAACAGGGAATGGAATGCATGTGGATTATGAGGGAGAACTCTGCGTAATGATCGGAAAAACAGCCAGGAATGTTGGCGAAGCAAATGCCCTTAACTATGTGCTGGGTTATTTCATAGGCAACGATGTCAGTTCACGGCTAATGCAGTACAAAACAACGCAGTTCTTCCTTGGCAAGAGCTTTGATAATTTTTATCCCAATGGGCCATATATTTCAATAGGAGAAATAAACGACCCGCAGAACTTAACAATTCAAACAAGAGTAAACGGTGAGTTGAGGCAGGATTCAAATACAGGGCTTATGATATTCCCTGTAAATAAGCTGATAAGCTATATTTCACAATTTATGACCCTGAGACCAGGAGACTGCATTTCTACGGGAACACCGGCCGGAGTAATAATGGGAATGCCTGAATCTAACCAAAAATGGCTTGGAAAGGGCGATAAGGTGGAAGTTCAGATTACTGGATTGGGGAAACTGGAAACTACATTTGAATAAGATGCAGTATACACTTATACTTAAGCCATCTTTGAGTGCGAGGCGTAAAATTACAGCAAAGAAAAAGCGCCTGGAGAAATTATATGGCTATACAGGGTCACTGAGCAACAAGGGTGTACATATAACAATGGCATATCTAAGAAACTCCAGATTTCTTGATGTAAACCCCATAATAACACTTTGTGGAAAAACAGCACCATTTACATATGAGATGGGGGAAGTTGGTTATTTCGAAAAGGTCAGGAAGGGAAAAATTTCCTATATTGTTTTTTTAAATGTAATACCATCCCCGGAAATGTATGAATTCCATGAAGGACTTATAAAAGCACTGGGGGATAATACCACAGAAGCCGGGAAATTCATTCCCCACATTACACTTATCAGAAAAAATGTAAACGAAAATAATCTTAATGAAATAGTAAAATTCTGTGAAAACTTAAAAATTGACTGTAAATTTTTATCCACCTATTTGATTCTTGGAAAGCGTTCATCAGAATATTCCCGGTGGCATTTTGAGCACATTGATTTCCACAAAATTTAAAAGGAATTTACAATAACAACCTATGAAAAAAATTATTCTCATAATAATGGATGGGTTAGGAGACCGACCCAATAAGGAACTGGATGGCCTGACAGCACTTCAGGCGGCTAACAGGCCAAATTTAAACTATTTATCTTCACATGGAACTACCGGGTTGATGTCTCCTGTAGCATCAGGCATAAGGGCTGGTTCGGATACTTCCCACCTCTCAATTCTGGGATATGACCCCCATAAATATTACACTGGCCGTGGGCCATTTGAAGCTCTTGGTGTTGGATTGGAATTGAAACCTGGGGATATAGCATTCAGGGCAAATTATGCATCAATTATAGATGGAAAAATTGTTGACAGGCGTGCAGGAAGAATCCAGAACACTGCAGAACTTTCCAGCGCACTTGAAACAGAAATAGATGGGGTAAAATTCATCGTAAAATCCGGGGTTGAGCACAGGGCAGCAGTAGTTATGAGGGGCCCGAACCTCTCCGATAAAGTTTCAGAAACCGATCCCCATTCAGTAGATTCTTCACCAATGGATACAGAACCGCTCGCACCGGAAGCTAATTTTACATCGGCAGTAATAAATAAATTTCTGGAAAGGTCAAGAAAAATACTTGCTAGCCATCCATTAAACCGGAAATTAATATCCGAAGGCAAACTGCCTGCAAATGAAATTATGCTCAGGGGAGTTGGAAAAATGCCGGCTATACCATCGTTCCACGAAAAATATGGCATGAAAGCTGCATGTATCTCCGGGACTCCATTGATCAGGGGAATTGCGGGGCTTGCAGGTTTTGATGTATTAAGTGTTGAGGGAATGAACGGGAGGGTCGACACAAACTATGAAAATATCATCTCTTCTGCTATTAAATCTCTGGAAAAATATGATTTTATACTTATTAACTTCAAGGGAACGGACATAGCCGGGCATGACAGGAAACCATGGCTCAAGAAGCAGGTGATAGAAAGCGTTGATTCTGTGATAGCTCCTTTGCTTAAACTGTTGCAGGATACGCTGATCGTTGTGACCGGAGATCATTCCACCCCATGCTCCTTCGGCGACCATACAGGCGACCCTGTACCTATAATGTTTGCCACCGATGGAATTATCAATGACAACGTAAGAACCTTTGATGAGCTAAGCGTTTCAGATGGCTATTACAAAATAACCAGTGGAGATATAATGCCTATAATACTATCATATTCAGACAGGTCAGAAAAGTATGGCGCATAGGATTTCTAGGATATGCTAATTAACCTGTCATTTTTTTCTATATCATACTGTTCCAGTTCATGACTCAGATAGGATTCCGGAAAGACCTTCTTTGCATCTTTTAAAAGTATATCAAGGTCGTTGTACCTGGAACTATAGTGAAAGAGAAATAATTTCTTAACACCGCCTTTCAGGGCACTCTCGGCAGCCTGCCTTGCAGATGAATGGCCATATTCATTCACCATTGGCTCCATGGAAGAATCCATGGTGGTATCATGTATGAGTACATCCGCATTTTTAGCAAACTCCGGCATTTCCGGAACTGGCCTGGTATCTCCGGTATATACAATCTTCCTGCCCTTCTTTATCCCCATTGCCATATCATTTAACAGGTACTCTTTTCCATTTAATTCAACCTTTCCATTTTTTCTCAACTCTTCAAGCCTGTATACTGGAAATCCAATTTCATCAACTTTTTTTCTATCGATTTTTGTCAGGTCTTTTTCTTCCAGTGAATATGAAATAGATGGGACTGTATGGTTATTAGCCAGTGTCCTGATAGTAAATTTGCCGAGATTATAGGAAGTGCCAGGAATAACCTCAACCACATTTATATTATAGCTAATTCTTCCATAGCCAAGGGTTATAGCATTGCGTATAAAGTTGACAGCACCAACCGGCCCGAATATATTTAGGTCTTCTGTCCTGCCCATGAATGAAAGAGAGTTTAGAAGCCCCGGCAATCCAAGAAAATGGTCAGCGTGAAAATGTGATATAAATATGTTTGAAAGGGACATGAAGGAAACCCCGCTCTTCATAAATTGTTTCTGTGTGCCCTCTCCACAGTCGAACAGATTCAGGATATCATCAACCTGAATAGCAACTGCCGGCAAACTCCTCCCCGGTTTTGGCATTGACCCTCCGGTACCGAGGAAGGTTATTCTAATATTTGAAGCCATATTCATGTATTACCGGATAATATATTATTTTTGATAAATTAATTATACAGAATAGGCATTTAACGTTATGATAAATCAGGAGATTGAAATAAAAGGCAGGAAATATCAGTATATAAATGAAAAGATCGGCAAAAAGGCACCACTTATAATTGTAAAGGGTGAAAACGGATACATAATGTGCGGGTATCTTAACATAGATGCAGCCAATTCTCTGGGAGATGTTGCTGTCCGTGTATCCGGTGTAAACGACATAAATGACGTTTTAAATACTTCAGTAAATGCATGCACTGATAAGGCCAAGGAACTGGGAATAAAGCCAGGCGATAGCATTATGGATATTGTTCAGAAATTATAGAAATCCGGTAAACCGGTAATCCTTATATACTAGATTACAATATATAATTATGGCAGAAGAAAATAAAGAAACTGAAACAACAGAAGATGAGAATGTCGTAAGGAAAACCATATCAATTAAGGGTGTTAGTGCAGACCTGTACAGAAGAATCCAGAAAATATCCAATGATACTGGAAAAACAATAGGGCAGGTAACCGATGACGCATATAAATCGTTTATGGGCACTGTTGAAAATGCAAAGCATTTATCAGATGGCTTTATGAAAGGAATGAAAGAAGGATCATCCCAGTTTATAGAGAACATAAAAGAACTTGAAATCACGGGAAATGACCTTAAAGAAATAGGACGAAAAATTATATTCAAAAACATAGAAAGCCTTACCTTTAAAGATATTGACAACGAAACATTTGATAAATACGTCAATGCTATTATAATGGTAAAAACCGTTACAATTCCCAAGGGGCTCAGCAAAGCCAAGATTCTCCTGAAGGGTAATTTTATAGATAAGATAGTACAATAATTTTTTTGTTTCCTATCTTATAATTTTTCCTCTTTATAAAAAAATGCGCTTTCCACATCTGAAATAACAGCATCATAATTACTTTTGTTTTTTTCAATATAATTGTAAACATCCGTATGGAATGGTAACCAGTATTTTTCAATATATTCTGGATTTACTGACTGGATAAATTTATTTTTCACCCTATAGATACTATCGGTAACTTCTGAATTAACGGTTTCAGGACTCTTCCAGTACCCTTTCAAATAAGAATTAATGACCGTTTCTATTATGTCTACAATGTTTTTCTTTGTAACCTCTTCCGCATTATGGGTCTCTAAGGAATACCTGGTTAATAATTCATTATATTTATCATAATCAATTTCCGGGAAAAAAACATTGAATGAATTTTCAAGCAATTTTATTTCCCTGAATTCATCCTGTTTCATATTATAATTATGCCGGGATGTGTATGTAATTATTAGATTTTTTACTTTCAGTTCACCCAGATATGTGATCAGGTCTTCATATCCATATCCAATGGTATTTTCGTGCATTTTGCCTAGAGTAGAAATTATTATCATAGTTATATGTATTTCATGGTTGCATTTAAAACTAATTTAAATTGGCCATATGTAAATAATAGGTAGCTGAAAATTTATCTATACGGGTTAGATGAATACCGGGCAACAATTACATTCAAGATACGGTATACAGAAGAGGAAAAAAGATATTGCAATTCAGAAAGTTTAGAAAGTAAATACAACACATTACAGTAGATGTTTTCTAAAGTCCCTTATAAAAGGCTACAGGTATAGAATGTACCCTGATTCTACTGGCAATTATATAACACAATTGCTCTACGTTCTAGATTTACCGAAACACCGGTTAATGGGGGTATACCTCAATAAAAAGGGGAAGTATGGAATAAAATTCCCTGCTGCATTTATGGAAATTCTGTATCTTTTATCATTAAAAATTATTCATATGGATGAAAGATAAGTATTTATACATTTAATTATTGTTATAATTGATAAATATGTCAGTGTTAGGAAAAAATACAGAGGCCGGGTTAAAAGAACTTTTAACAGCCAACGCAGAGGATCATATGAGACTGAATGCCGCATCGAACTACTTTGAAAAAATAGGTGATCTGGAAACAGCCAGAGAATTGAAAGACAAAGCCAATGTAGAACTGGGGCATTTCAATGCAATATTCGCTACACTTGTAAAATATGAAGGGCTCAAAGGTCTGGTAAACGACATGGCAAAGGAAGAAACTGAACAGCATGTATCAGAATATACAAACGTTGCCAACGCTGCAAAGGCTGAAGGGCATGATGACATTGAAGCAATGTTATGTGCATTCTCCGAGCAGGAAAAAGGCATAGCTGAAACTTTGAAAAGAACAAGAAATGCTTTTTAAGCATTTTTTATTAATCAATATCTTTTTTTATAATATGGATAAAGTTTGTTGATTTTTTCATCTCTTTTATAAATTCCATTGTGCTTTCATTGATACTATTGTCCAGTGATTCCATATCAAAATATTTGAGCTTCAACGCATCCGATCCAGCCTGTTCTATCCCTTTTACAGGCCTGCATTTATAATCCAGGATAACATAATGAAAATCCTTTCTAATTATCTCTGAGATACCCAGAAGGCTTTCTACTTCAACAGTTAACCCGGTTTCTTCAAGCATTTCCCTTTTTAGCCCCTCTTCAATAGTTTCATTTAATTCCAGCTTTCCACCCGGTATTGCCCATTTGTACCTGTCAGGTTCGTCCCTCCTTTTTCCCAGCAGTATCTTATTTTCAAGTGTTATTACTCCGCCAACAGCAACTTTCGGATACGTTTTCATATCTTTCTAATTCTAACGGAATATTTTTATTTATTTATCTTTTCATTGTTGCTTCCTGGAAGAGGGGCTTCTATGGTTCCTATATCTTCTATGCTTTTCCCTCTTTTTTTAGCAAAGTGTGCCACGAATATTCCTATTAAGGCAATAAGAATAACTGTGGCTGTTGTAGCCAGGCTGTATGGAAATACAGGAGGTATAACACTGAAATACACCCCGAATACCAGCACTATCAGGGATGTGATAGGCAATATTATATGTAAACCAATATTTAATTCATGTAGTTTATGATATAGAAATGGCAAAGCGAAATCGCTCATTATATGACCAGCAAAAAGTGCCAGGCTTGCAATTGTGATCAGTATTATGTAACCATAAAAAGGCCCATAGACCAGCCCTACAATAACACTTACAACTATACTGGATATTCCCATAAAAGCAATTGCGTTTGAAGGAGTTTTGTACTTTGGATGAATTTTGACAAACCATGGCGGCATTACGCCATCCCTGGAAAATGAGTAAGATATCCTGCCAAGGACATTCAGTGGAGATACCATGGATACAAAAACACTGTTGAATAGCAGGATAACAATCACTACTAAAAATGGAAATCCAAGAAACTTATCCGATAGTATTAGCCCGGGAATTAATTCAGTAGCGAAGTTCCCCATTTTTGTAGGTCCCCATCCTATGGTAAATGCATATGCAACAAGTAAAAACAGTGCTCCTGTTATAACAAAACTCACTGCCATGGCCTTCTTAATATTTGTTCTTGGCATCTTTGCCTCTTCCCCTATGTAAACGGCCCCGGAAGCACCTGTCATTAGAAACGTTCCGAGGACTACTCCCTCAAAAAGAGGTGATATCCCTCCGGACAATTCTGGAAGAAAAACGGTACCGGTGTTTTTCGGCCCTGAAATTATTATGATTGCTGCACTTAAAATTATAAGTATTGCTATCTCCAGCAATGAACCAAATAGGGCATACTTCACTGACGGTTTAATTCCTATATAAGGCAATACAGTAAAAATCAATACAAATACAATTAAAATTGGAATCCAGAGATATTTCGATACTGTGATACCAAAAAAGTCTGAAAAAATAGCAGGAATTAAAACTCCCGAAAAGAATAGAGTAGTGTTAGCAAGGATCGCATACTCAAACATTAAATATATGAGCCCATCAAAAAGTCCATATTTTGGGCCTATAGCTTTTCTGGTAAAAGTATAGAACCCGCCTGCACTGGCAATTTTAGTGGAATACTGGTAGGGGGTGTTTACCCAGATAAGCCCGCTTATCACTGCTATAAGTATAGCCAGTGGCAGTGCACCTTTAGCGTATAATGCAGCTCCTGTAAGGGAAGTTACAACTGAAGCAAGGGGTGCTGTAAATGCAATTGTTTGCCCGACAAGGGGCCAGAAACCTACTGATCCACGCATCAAACCTGTTTTTACCATTATTATTACCTCGATATCAATATAATGTTATTTAATAAAAGTATTTCTACTATTAGCTATAATTTTTGTTTTAGCTTTAATATTAATATATATTACGTAGTAATATAAAGTAAAAATATGTATTAGAATTAAACTTCATATAGATATTTCCATTTATACCATAAGGTTATGTTATGTTTTCATGTATTTAAGTATTCCACATTAACCTGTTTTTATTCCGGGCATACCTGTTAAATATCCTGCTGTATTCCGATAAAAATTAGGAATCCGTACGGCAACAATTATAAGAAATTAAAACGTGAAATTATCTGACTAATTTCTAAGTAGCCATATTTCTCCACCCACTATAATGTTTAAATATTCTTTATTAATGGTTGCCTAAATGAGCGAAACTGATGAAATACTGGACTATCTTAATGTTAAATCCGTTGATGGCTTATTCAGTGATATCCCGGACAGATTAAAGGTATCCCTGGATCTGGGAAAACCTATGGATGAGTTTTCTACAATAAGAGCCATAGAAAATATGGGGAGAAAGAATAAAGCAGGAAATATGAATTTCCTGGGCAATGGCATATATGATAGATTTGTGCCACCACTTGTTGATGAGATAATAGGCAGAAATGAATTTTTAACATCATATACTCCATACCAACCTGAAATATCACAGGGAATTCTTCATTCTCTATTTGAATACCAGAGCATAATATCAGACCTTACAGAGATGGATATAACAAATTCTTCCATGTATGACGGTTTTACATCCCTGGCAGAGGCCGTGAGAATGGCATACCGTATCAATGGAAAAAGCGAAGTTTTAATCCCAGAAAATATATATAAATCACAATTGAGCATAATAAAGAACTACACGGAAGGGCTTAATTTAAAAATTATAACATATGGATTCGGAACAGATGGGCTGCTGGATCTTGAGGACCTGAAGTCAAAAGTAACATCTGATACTTCTGCAATCATTGTAGAGAACCCGAATGTTTTCGGGCTTATAGATGAAAATGCGTTTCATGTCAGTGAAATCAAGAAAGATTCTATCCTGATAACATACTATGATCCTGTATCACTCGGATTTATTATACCTCCTGGAGAATACGGTACAGATATAGCTGTGGCTGAGGGGCAACAGCTGGGAATCCATATGAATTATGGAGGGCCTCTACTCGGGCTGTTTTCATTTAAAAAAGAATATGTGCACAGGTCTCCTGGAAGGTTAATTGGACTGTCAAAAGACTCTGAGGGAAAGAAAGCATTTGTTATGACTCTCCAGGCCAGGGAGCAGCATATAAGGCGTTCAAGGGCTATGAGCAATATATGCTCAAACCAGGCCCTTCTGGCTGTAGCATCACTTGCATACCTGTCCATCATGGGATCCGAAGGGCTAAGAAAAATAGCGTTGATAACAATGAATAAGAGCAGGAAACTTAAAAATAATATGAAATCTGCAGGGATTAAGCCTGTATTTGACGGGATAAATTTTTCAGATAACCTGTTCTAT
>JAKBQO010000049.1 GCA_021835185.1 Thermoplasmata archaeon | reverse complement strand
GGGATTGGTAACCATGGCATTTGATTTTATTATTGTATCTATATACCCGAGCCTTAAAGCCTCCTCATATATTTCCTTTGATGCCGGGGTCACTATGAATCTTACATTATCATTTATTTTTTTATTCTTTACCGCTTCCGCGACATCCCGTAAATCTGATAGCCGCCCGTTGGCACATGACCCTACCACAGCCACATCTATTTCTACTTTCCCGATTTCTGAGATAGGTTTAACATTATTAATAATCCTGTCGGGCAATGCAACCATTGGCTCTATTTTTCCCATATCTATGTTTACTTCATTTACATATTCTGCATCTCTATCCGGTGCAGCAGGTCTATAATTGCCATATCCACGTTCAACCATATATTGCCTTAATACTTTATCCTCCGGAAACACAGCAAATTCGGCACTTACTTCAGCACACATTGTTGATATGGAGCTTCTCTGGTCTATGTTCAGGGAATATATGCCATTTCCTGAAAATTCAATATTTTTGTTAGGCACATCGCCGATCACCGATGACATATAAAAAAACACATCTTTTGCTGAAGTGCCAGGCCTCATGCTGTTTTCTAGATTCACCTTCAGCGTTTCTCCCAGGAGAAACCATGTTTTGCCTGTAGCTATAATGTTCATGATCTCCGGTGTCCCCAGTCCCCTTCCAAGGGTATTGAAAGCGCCTGTTGCTATTGTATGGGAATCAGTATTGGCTATTAAGCTTCCTGGCCTGAACCATCCTTTTTCCCCTCCCAGCACATGTGAAATGCCTCCCCTGCCAACATCATAAAAATCCCTTATGCCCCATCTCTTGACCAGTTTCCTGAGCCTGTTCACCCTGTTTGCAATTTCTATGCCGGGAGCTGGAACATAATGGTCAAACACCAGCGAAATTTTTTCAGGATTAAATGGTTTTACCGGAGGATTCTCAATGAATTCAGGGTGAAGAGCAGCCATGTCTACAATTATTGTCCTATCAACGTTCACCGTTACTATATCCCCGGGCGAAATATTATTTACCGGCTCTGCTGAATGGTTGAAAAGAATTTTTTCTACAATATTCATTTTCACTTTATATTGACTTATTATAAATTTATTACTATTATAGTATAGAAAATACGAATTACGTAAATTGTATATAAATTTATGTAATATTATTTATTAACTCTTAATTTACCGTTTCATCATTTATTTTTTCAACCTGCGATTTCATTGTTTGTAGAGAACCAGATAAACGGGTATTCCCCATAATCGAATTGTTGCCTGTCTCATAATTCTCGAGCAAATATTATATGCTATATTTTTTAATATAGAAGTAGTTTATGCAAACCATTACTAATAAACAGGATACAATACACCATGTTTAATTTGTAGTTATGATATATAAATAATAATATAATGAATAACGTATAAATATTAATCTCGAATTTCGTAGTATATGTTAAATTTGCACATAAATAATATTGGGATATCGGGAAAAGAATTCAATAAAATTCTGCCAATATTTTCTTATTCTGTAGCCACATTTTTTTTGATGGATTTCGCATTTTTCATCAATGATATAGTAACCACATTGCATTTCACCTATATTGAATCATTTATTCTCCTTGGAATTCCATTTATTGGAAGGATGGTAACCCCATTTGTGTATTCCTATGTTGGAAAGATAGGGGTTCCCAGGCTGGCATTGCTTGCAATAACCTCAATGGCAATAATATCATTTATAATGGGGTATGAAACAACATTCATTGAACTCTTTGCTAGCCGGTTTATAATAGGCATATTTTTTGGATTGGCCACTTCAGCAGCTATAGAAGTTTCATCCATCACGGGAGATAGAAAAATTATAGGGCTTACAATGGGAGGCTGGGCTATAGGATGGTTGATGGGCGCCATATTCTTCATGATTTTAGGGTCATGGGAACTGGTTTCTATTGCAGGCATAGTATTTGCACCGGCGTTGCTGTTTTCCAGAAAACACAATATTATATCTCCAATGTTGAAAAAGTTCCATTTTGATTTTTCAATCAAGGTATTCCTTGTATTCTTACTGGGATTCACTCCTGCTTATGTTCTTGAAGTAGTTCCATCTTACCTGGGCCCATCATCCTTTACGGAATCTATAATTGCATATTCTATTGCTGTATTTGCATATCTGCTCCTGCCTGCCCTTATAATCCGTTTTTCCCTGAAGAAAACATTGTTTTCATCCCTGATAATAGTTGCAATTAGCGGAATTATATTTTTCGCTACAACGAACATTGTGTTTGCTGTGCTCTTTACCGCTTTTGGCCTGGGTGTTAATTCACTTCTGCCTATAATAAGCAGAAATATGGATATAGATGCAAATAAGATAGGCCCCAGCATGAATTTTTCGGCAGTTGCAGGTTTTATATTTCCTGTTGTCCTGACAATCGGCAATGAAGCGCTCAACTCGGCCATAGCCGTTTTCGTTGCGGCTATTTTCCTTTTATTATTCTATTCCATCGAATTCGGCAATCACGGTTCCGGATCTAAGAGCATAAAGAAATTATTTTCCAGCCATTGAAGTTTGCAGGATATTTTATTATAATAATTTTACTTCATTTCATAATTTTTATTTTTCTTCCATATCAAAAGTATGCTACAAAAAAATTGCAGGCGATATATAATAAATATTAAAGTGATAATAGAAACAATGAAATAGAACGCATTTATGATATTTTATACCGTAAATATATGCCGTGACATAGCACCATATCTGGCCAATAGCAGCATAGCTCCATTTTAGCCGGTAAGAATGTTACAGTTTTATGTTGTCTATGTTGTAAGGATCATCAGCGGCATATGGGTTTTTTGGCTTTTCCTTTTTAATTGCACCGTATATCATTACAATAAATCCTATTATTCCGATAAGTACTCCACCAACTGCCAGGCCAGCCATGGTATCAAATTGCCCTCCTGTTATATAGCCGTATGTAGGTGCAGTGGATGTTGTATTATTAGCATAAACATAATTATAGGTGCCGGCAGGCAATCCTAAAAATAGCTCTATCCCATCGGATGAATCTGTTACCTTTTCTTCGTGGGATTTAAGTGCCGTTAAATTGGTAACCATTGACAGATTGGAATGTGTTACCAGTCCGGAATCTCCAACACTGCCCTCAATAAGAACAAGATACCCTGTTTTAATATGGATTGGATTTGAAACATTTAATGCAGTTGTTGCATTGTATGTGTAATGTGAATTCGATACACTGTTAAAAGAACTCTGGAAATACTCAGTTCCCCCGGCCGCCATTGCTATGCCCAATATGATCATAACAATTCCTATTGCCAGTATCTTTTTATTCATAAGACATGAAGGATATATATTTATATAATACTTTTGGCAATATATGATATTCAGGATAACTGGAATTATGGCTATCAATTCTGGTAGATTTAATATAGGTTAAACTTTAATTACTGATAGCAATTAATGTGTTATGAAAAAAGACGTAAACGAATACCTGAATAATATTATAAATTCCGCTCCTTCTGAAGAAATGTATTTTGAAGCTATCCGTGACATATTCAAGGACCTGGTTAAGGAATATATAAGGAAGAAGATTAATGAGGACGAAGAGCTCAAAAAGCAGATAAGTGAGGTAATAGAAGAATTTATGGAGGCTAAAATAAAGGAATACGATTCCCTGGCAAAAATGGCAAAGGTTACAGCCAAAATCGGCCTAGTCAGTGCCCCTAATGGAATAAAACAGGAAGCACTGAACGATTTTATGAACACCTTCAAAAAGGAAATAGAAGAAATAATTAAAAGTACCCTATGATTCTTTAAAATCCTTTATAATCTGTGTTTTTGAATTTAGATCAAATAACGTCATTATAGAGGGATTGGGGGAAAAATTCATCATTTTCTGGTAATCTGTCTGGGACTGCCATGTTGATGCATTGATATAGCGCACTCCACGATAGCTTCCCTGTGAGAATGAATGTATATGCCCGGTAATGAAAATATCCGGCACCTGATCAATTACATGGTAATCTCTTTTTGAAGGTATTATTGGCGTTTTGCCGCCATATACTGGAGCCAGGTGCCTTCTTTTTAATAGTTCTTCTATTGAAGACCCTACGCTTGCATAACTGGCTCCCGGAACCAGCTCTATCATATCGTTGAGCGACATGCCATGGTAAACCAGGACATTTTTATTTTCCAGAACCAGATTGTATGGATTTGGCAGCAATGTTACATTTTCATTAAAGAAATTCTTTATTTTCTGTGAAAATACCGGTTGTGGCTCTGCAAGCCTGACAATATCATGGTTTCCAGGCATAATAAATACATTCACATCATCCGGAACCATATTTACATATTCTGCGAGTTTTTCGTATTGCTCATATGGATTCAATATCTCCAGGTCTTTATCCTGCCCGGGATATACCCCAATTCCATCCACAACATCGCCGCTAAGTATCAGATATTTGAGCTTTGACGCCTCTTCTTCGGATGCTTTTATCCAGGAAATCATTTTCATAAAATCGTTTTTCCTGAAGGTCTTGCTACCCACATGTATGTCTGATAATGATGCCACAAAAACAGGGTCTTTTTTCTGTTCATCTATTAATTTATAGGGTATGTCCGGCCGTATAATTTCATCAGCAAACAGAACGGGATCCTTGCCTGTATTGCTTACAGACCCTATGACCCCTAACACTTCATCCTCAAGTATCAGTTCATTGTTCATTCCCTTCCCTTTTAAAAGGAAAACGTTGATGTTATCATCAAGGTCTTCAAGCAATAGCCTTTTATGGCCGTTTTTAGTTGTACTTACCTCGGAAACCATGCCAACAATTTTTACCTTGCCCTGGGCCTTTTTTGCGCTTTTGATGGTGTATGTCCCCCTCATTTCAGATGATTGCACTATTATTTTCTTAAGCCTTTCATAGCGGTCCATAAACATTTCCTGGAAATCTTCAACAGAGCTATGGGCTTTTATGTCCGGTATATATACCTCGAAATCCATTTTCTTGCGCTGTGGGCTTCTTATTAATTTTATCACATCGTTTTCGGTGAGAAATCCCGTGTCAAGCACTTCCTGCGTGACCATTTTAGGCAATAGCTCCCCCATGCTGGAATCCAGTATCACATCAAGTGCTTTCTTTGTCACCATGATGCCTTTCGACTGGAAATACACCAGCACTTCTTTGCGATTCTCTATCAGGTCCATTACATCAATAATACATCTTTGCTATAATTTTTATTGTTTTTATAATTCAAATGCATGTACTGCCAGATAATACTGTTGAATTATAAATAATCTTAAATACTGTGTAAGTCTTAACTTGACATGTTTAGAGAAAAATTCCAAAATATTACAGAGGGCTATACTTTTGACGATGTACTTTTAAAACCATTGCATTCATCGATAGAACCTAAAAACGCAAATGTATCAAGCAAATTTTCGCGGCATATCAGCATTGGCATACCGATTGTGAGCTCGCCCATGGATACAGTAACAGAGGAGTCAATGGCAATTGCAATGGCAAGATATGGGGCTATTGGTGTCATTCACCGCAATATGTCAGCGAATGAACAGGTTGAGATGGTTAAGAAGGTTAAGAAAGAGGAGAGCATTATAATCCGGGACGTTTTTTCAATAGCTCCTGACACTCCTGTAAATGTAGCCAGAACTCTCATGAAAACAAAAAATATTGCCGGTTTGCCCGTTGTAGCTTCCGGGAAGCTAATAGGGATTTTAACCAAGAGGGATCTTGAATTTTCAGAGTCAGAAGGCACAGTGAAGGATATAATGACAAAGGACGTAATTACTGCTGATGAGAACGTTTCAATAGAAGATGCAAAGTTTATACTTTATAAAAACAGGGTTGAAAAGCTACCACTTGTGGACTCTAAGGGAAGGCTGGTCGGGCTAATAACAGCTAAAGACATAAAGACCAGGGAAAAATTCCCCAATGCATCAAGGGACGAACAGGGCCAGCTCATGGTGGGTGCAGCTATAGGGGCATACGATATAGATAGGGCTATCAATCTTGAAAACGCAGGATCTGATTTTCTGGTAATAGATACAGCCCACGCCCATAATAAAAATGTCCTCTCATCCCTTAAAAAGATAAGAAATGCAATCCATATAGACATAATAGCAGGCAATATTGCAACAGCGGAGGCTGCGGAGGATCTAATCTCACTTGGCGTTGATGGTTTAAGGGTTGGCATAGGCCCCGGTTCAATATGCACAACCAGGATAGTTGCAGGTGTAGGGATTCCACAGCTAACTGCCATATCAGATGTTGCGGACGTTGCCAGCGAACATGGAATTCCTGTAATAGCTGATGGTGGAATAAGGTATTCAGGAGATATGATAAAGGCACTGGCGGCTGGAGCTTCCACCGTTATGCTCGGGTCACTGCTTGCAGGCACAGAGGAGAGCCCGGGTACAGAAATGATAATAAATGGCAGGAAATACAAGGCATACAGGGGAATGGGGTCAATAGGCGCCATAAAGGCCGGAAAATCAGATAGATATGAAAAACTCGGGACAAATGAGTTCATAGCCGAGGGCGTGGAAGGTTCAGTACCATACAGGGGCAAAGTTTCCGAAAACCTGTTCCAGTTCGTTGGTGGAATAAAGACCGGCATGGGATACCTTGGTGCAGAAAATCTGGAGGAGTTAAAGAAAAAAGCAGTATTTATAAAAATCACCAATAGTGGATTAAGGGAAAGCCACCCCCATGACATACGCATTGTTTCAGAACCTCCAAATTACCAGAATTCTGGCATCTACTGAAACATAATTATTTTTTTATATTTATATACCATATGCTTTATCTGTTACATCATATTTCAGCAGATTGTGTACATAATTGTTCACATTGAAAACCTTTTATAACCTTTAATAATCTACTATTTATATGGATTGTGAAAACGTCCTTGAAATACTTGGAAATACAGAAATGACACAGGATCAAATTGCCGATAAGATGATAGGAAAATACAGCACATCGGATAATTCTAAGGCAGGTTATTTAAAAATAGGAGCCCAGATACTTGTTGAAAATGAACTGGAATTTCTTCTTAACGAAATGGTGGATAGCAATAAACTGGGCATAAAAAAAGTACAGAATGGCCTTCTGGAACGTGTTTATTATTATGCCAGGAATCCCTGTTAATAAAATTAAACATATGACAGTTGTTTTTAGGTTAAACTCCGGCTTATTATTATATCTTCAGGTTATATGGTCTCATGGAAGATAGCATCATAGGCATTAATGGATATTCTACTGATACTCCTGGCATTGATGGTAATATTAAATATGATCCGGAAAGTTTTATTGTAAATGAGATACCTGTAACAATTCCTGAAAACAATAATGGCAAGTATACCATATTAAAGGTGCGCCTGCGGAACTGGGATACCAATAAATTTTTGATGTACCTGGCAGATCAGTTGCATATAAGCAATAAAAGGATAACATATGCAGGGACCAAGGATAAAATAGGCATAACAACACAGTACTTCTGCATCAATATGCCGGAAAATCAGCAAATCAATAATATATCTATAAAGGATGCCGAGATTATTTCATCCTTCCGTACAGATAAACTGGTTAAACTGGGCGATTTACTGGGGAATGAATTCATAATAAGCATACAATCTACTGATGATAATACACAGAAAATAGGGGAGACCGTGGAGAGCATAGTTAAAAATGGAGGATTCCCAAATTTTTATGGGTACCAGAGATTTGGCAGCATAAGGGCAAATACCCATAAAATTGGTAAACTGCTGGTACAGAATAAATATGAAGATGCTGTTAAAACATATATTTATGATCCCGAATTTGACCGGGAGGATTACAGAAGAACATTCGGAGAGACCGGGGATGCGAAAAGGGCAATAAAAGAGTTTCCTGAATACCTGACATTTGAACGCTCATTGCTGGGTTATATTATAAGGGAAAATACATATAAAAACGCATTCAGCGTATTTCCCAGAAACCTATCTATGTTATTCATACATGCTTACCAGTCATATCTTTTTAACAGAATACTCTCTGACAGGATGAAATATGCCGGAAGCATGCATAAAGTCCTGGAAGGGGATTTGCTTTATCCCGTTGACAGGTATTTTAACCCGGATCGCAGCCAGTTAATACGTGCATCTTCATATAATATCGAAAAACTCAACAATCTTTCCAGGGAAAACAGGATCCGGACAGTTATACCCTTAATTGGCTATTCAACGGAACTATCTTCAGGCATTGAAGGGGAAATAGAAAGCAGAATAATGGCGGAGGAAGGAATAGAGAAAAAGGATTTCAATTTGAGTTCTGATAGGAGGCTGGGTTCATCCGGCGATTATAGAATAATGTCTGTGCTTCCAGTAGATTTCAAAATAATAGAAAAAAATAGAATAAATTTTTCCCTGGGAAAGGGCATTTATGCAACTTCCCTGTTAAGAGAACTTATTAAAGGCGATTTAAATTAATCCGACTTTCTGAAGTTCTTTCTTAACCTTTATTACTGCCTGTTCTATTTCGCTCTCTTCCTTTGCACCGGTACATACAACTTTACCGGAACCGAAAAGTAGCAGTACAACCTTTGGCTCCTCAACCCTGTATACAAGACCGGGGAATTGTTCAGGCTCGTATTCCACATTTTCCAGGCCAAGGGACATTGCTATATCTGTAAGGTTAAGGTCAGATTCAAGGTCATATACTGCAACAATATTTTGAACTATAATATCGGGATTGTCATATACCTCTATTTTAGCTTTTTTCAGTTTGTCAATAATGATATCTATGGTCTTTTTGACATTTTCAAGATTTTTTGCGCCTGTGCAGTTTACTTTTCCGCTTCTAAAAATCAGTACAGCTGTTTTCGGGTCCTTTAACCTGTATATCAATCCAGGGAACTGTTCCGGTTCATATTCTGAACCTTCGAGGGCTAATGCAATGCGGCTTAAGTCTAAATGTTCCGCCAGTGAAGTTGATGCAACTATATTTTCTATGGTTATTTTTTCCATTTCGCTCATATTAATCAATATGTTTATATTTAAAGGGTATATAAAGCTTTTAATTTATATACCATTTATATTCAGTACATATTTAATTGTTCTTTGGCGTAATCTGTCATCATTTCCGGGTTCCATTGCGGATCCCATACGAGTTCTATATCAGCTGCCTCCACATCTGCAAGGTTTTCAACTGATTTTTGTGCTTCTGATAAAATCCACGGTGTCACAGGGCATGTTGGGGCAGTCATAGTCATCTTTATGTAAACCCTGTTTCCATCTGTAATTTCAACATCGTAAACTAAACCAAGGTTGACCACATCCATCCCTATTTCAGGGTCTGATACCTCTTTTAACGCTTCAAGAACTTCTTCTTTGGTTACCATAATATAATCTATTGTAAATGGCTATTTAAACATTATTTAATGTTTAAAGTTAACAATAAATACCATAAATTAACCACCATAAACTTTGCAGGACAAATTTATTAATAATGCCTTGATGTCTGGAATATGGGCAAACAGGCCGATATACTATTATTTGCTATTATGGTAATTTCGTGGTCTATTAATTATCCAGTTATAAAAATAGCCCTTAATTATACAGGGCCATTCACACTATTATTTTACAGAATACTATTCTCATCTATATTTATCTATATAATATTCCGCCCAAAATTGCACCTCAGGATTACAAGGGCTGAAATAATACCACTTTTTATTCTTTCAC
>JAKBQO010000048.1 GCA_021835185.1 Thermoplasmata archaeon | reverse complement strand
CAGATGAAATCTTAAAATCCCTTGATATTTTTCCCGGATCATCGCCTGAGCCTATTAACACCCTTATTCCGGAAAAGCTTGCAATTATTCTGCCACTTTCAAATTCCGGGAATACTGGCTTCAGGCTTTCAATTATGTATTTTATATCATTGTTATTTATGGAGAAATCTTCAGGATTATCCACAAATGTATCGGTAGTCCCGGCGTAAACTACCTCGCCGGCAGGTATAATAAAAAGTTGCCTGCCATCTATAGCAGATCTGAATACTGCTGCATTTTTCCGTCCCCAGGCAGAGTATGGAAAGACAATGTGTACTCCCTTGCTTAGCCTGAAGTTTTTATCCGGCTCTAATCCTGCCATCTCCAGTATTCTATTTCCCCATGGGCCAGCTGCATTTATGATTATTTTGGTATTGATAGTTTTATTTTCTCCTGAAATTTTGTCATGCATACTCACTTTATACTGTTTGCCGTCATTCTTAATGGATGTTGCCTCCATGTAATTTAAGCATACTGCACCATGACGGTGGGCAGATGCTACATTATAAATGACAAGTTTTGAATCTACGGTAATTCCATCCATATAACTATAATATCCTTCTATCTTACCAGGATATTCTCCTTCATTTTTGATGTGTTTCGCATATGGAAGTTTCCCTGATAGAATGTTGTATAGTGAAATGCCCAATCCCAGTTCAAAGCTATTCCACATATCCTTCCCTGTAAATATGTGAAATTCTATTGGTTTTACTATATCAGTGTGCCCTAAAAGATAATTTCTCTCCTTAAGCAGCCGATGGACTTCAATAAGTCTCCCATTCTGGAGGTACCGTAACCCTCCATGGATAAGTTTTGACGACCCGGAACTTGTTCCAGAAGCAAAATCCCCCTTTTCTATTAAAAGTGTATGTACTCCATTTTCTGCAAGTATATTGGCAATTCCTGAGCCGGTTATGCCTCCACCTATGATGGTTACCTCATATTCGCCACCATCCATGGCATTTATAATTTCTTTTCTTGTGCTGGCCGAGAACTCAGGATTCATTTTGCCACCCTGAAAATATATTATCTTCCAGCATGGACTGCATTTTTAATTTGCCCTGATCCTGGTATTTTCTGAAATAGGTTCCTGTACCATGATGGTCAGATATAGCGGCGCCACTCCTTATAAAATTATCCATTATTGCTTCCCTTACTGCTTTCAGGTCTCTCATAGAATTTTCTGATTTAATGATAAATGTGAAGTAAATACATGCCCCCGTTTCATACATATGGGAAAGATGGGCCATAATAATGCCCTCAAATCCAAGTTCCCTTTCCAGTGAATGGAATTTAGCTATGGTACTTTCATGAAGTTCCGGCAAGATATTCCATGTAGCCGAAGTTTCCAATGTATCTGGAACATAACCATGTTTCCAGAGAATATTTGCCATTGCCGGCCTGGTGTACCTGTCTGCAATCCACTGCTTTGCCGGAAAACTACCAGAAAAGAGCCCACCGGATATTTTTAATTTTAATCTTGAATCATTATCAACTATAACCATCATTGCGCCATTCCTGACACCCCTTGCACCAAGGTATTTCTTGAATAACCGTTTAATAGTTGAATCCTTCCCACCATTTAATCCGATATCTGTCTCCGTTTCATCAGATAACCTCAGTACCGATGGAAATCTATCCATGGATTTTATGGATTCAATGCCATCTTTAAAGTTTTTGAAAAAATAAGATTTGAATTCTCTCTTTCCTGGAAGCTTGAACGCTTTCAACGTTGCCTCTACTATAATGCCATATCTGCCTTCACTTCCCTGGAATGCAGTTTGAGTCTTCAGCCCTGACGACTCTCTGGGAACTATCCTGTCTTCCAGTACAGTATCTCTATTGTATGCTTTCAACGATATTATAGAGTTCTCTATGCCACCGTATTGATTAGATTCCTGGCCGTTTTCCAGTGTACCAATCCATCCTCCGACAGTAGAGTAATTGAAGGATTCAGGAAAATTTCCGCTTGTATATCCCTGCCCATTCAGAATTTTTTCAAGGTCTGCCCCCAGTGTTCCGGCTCCTACGGTTACAGTGTTTTCGTTAATCTTTATGTGATTTAATTTTGATGTATCTACAGCTATAACCCGTGATTCTGGCTTAATTCTGAAACAACCTGTAACATTTGTTCCACCACCATATATCAATGCCTTTGATCCGGATTTGCCTATGCCTGAAATTATCTCACCAATATTATTGTAATCTGGATATACAACTGCATCAACTACCTGTACAGGAGCATTCTCCCTTGCTTCCAGTATCTCTATGGAGGACTTTCCGGTTGAATGCAGAAATCTTTCCCTGATACTGGTACTTAAACTACCCTCTGGAAAATAACCTTTCAGGCTAGAAGATGTATCTTCATAGCCTTTTTCATCGATCTTTCTATTCCCATCCCAGGAGATATCTGTATGCGCTCCAAATTTCCTTTCTATGAAATTAAATTCAGTGGTAAAATCCCTACTTATTCCTTCCCCATATAAAACTGGAACTAACACAGAAAGTAAACTGATATTTATATATAAAACTATGTAGAAATATATATGAACTTATCTGTGCTGGTATAACAAAGAATGAGCCCGCCGGGATTCGAACCCGGATTATAGGCTCCGGAGGCCTATATGATAATCCGTTACACCACGGGCCCTAAGACTTATAACCTATGTCCCTGAGGAATTTCCTGCGTTTGTCCTTATCTTTATCTGTTTCAACTCCAACAGGGGAATAGCCATCCGCAACGCCTATAACTGCATTTGTATTTTCTGTTTTCGCAAGTATCACTTTGATAGGATTTGCAGTGGCAGCAAAAATAGTCCCGAGCTCCTGCGTCATCTTCAATTGTGGCAGGATGTTAATTGGAAATGCATTTCTAAGCAGTATCATAAACGTGTGCCCGGCAGAAATTTTTTTGATATTTTCTATTCCACAGTCTATCAACTCCTTATTGTTGCCTTCATAACGGATTAATTTATCACCGGAAGCTTCAGAAAATACAATAGCATATTCACACCCTGGAATGGTTGTTTTTATGATTTCATTCATATCCTCAACCGTTTTGATGAAATGTGAATAACCTAATATGATGTTCACACCTTCAGGTTTTTTAATTTCTACGGCAACAATTTCCATAGTGGCATAATCAATTAAACGAATATTAATTTAATGTTTATTGCTGTGTTATAACGTACAAACAATTAATCTGATAAGATAGTTTAAATCTGAACTTTAATTATATCTATGAAAATAATAATTATAAAAATTTTGTTATAATAATAAAAAATTTATGTTCTGGACTTCATATTGAATTCTCCAGCATCTTTCAGAATTTCAGGCTTTTTAATTCTATAGTAAAGTGTTACCACTATACCACCTAACAGTATCCACAGGATAGTAACAACGAAAGACACGAAATATGCGTCATTTACTGCGCTTGGAGTGACAAGGAACTTTTTAAATATATCACTCATGGTAAAGTATATGACAACAAGCCCGATGATTGTAGCCAGCGAGGGCAATATCCCATGTTTCAGCAGGTTGAACCTATTAACTCTTCTGGTATATAGAGTAAGCGATGTATTTGCAATCATATGGACTATTACTATAGAGATCCCTGTGCCAGCTTCAAGTACAAAGGCGGCACTGAGCGGGCCAAAAATGAGGCCCATGATTACGTCAAGCACAAATGAAAGTCCAGCCCATATTATTGCAGCATTGGCAGGAGAATGGTGTTTTTCATTAATTTTTCCTATAGTTTCTGGAAATACCACATGGTCCCTGGCCGCCGAGTACCACCATCTGCTAACTGCAGTTGCCTTTGAAACTCCGTTTGAAAAATAGCTGTTAATTGTAAACACTATCAAAAGCACCAGCCCTATAGGTCCAAGGTATCTCGAGAAAACAGTTAAACCAGCATCGCTATGTGATGCAAAACTCCCAATACTGCTGACTCCCCAGCCAACTGTTAAAGCGTATGCTGCCGGTATAAGTGCAACTGCAGTGAGGACCATAGCAAATATTATAGATTTTCCAATGTTTTTCTTCGGCTTGCTTATCTCCTCAGATATTGTGGTAACTACACCTGAACCTGTAAAGTCCAGAATTGAGAAAACAGAAGCGAACATTATAGATGAAAATCCAACGCTATAGGGCCCTGTAATCTCAAATGGCACCACAGAATTATGCCCGCCTACCCTTATAATAATAATTATGGATCCTATCAGGAGAAACATAATTTCCAGCAACCCTGTTATTGCTGTATAATTCAATGAGGGCCGGATACCGAGATATGTTACAATTATAATGAAAGCGGTAAAAATACCTGCAAACAGAATCCAGAGATATGGTATGGAAGTAACCTCAGGGGCCATAAGGAATATAAAGCTTGAAAGCCCTAGTATTCCAAATGCGGCTCCTGTAATATCATAATACATGAAGCTTAATGCCGTTATTGGCCCCAGCCTTCCCTTTTCAGTTGCTCCTGCAGCATATGCATAATAACTACCCGAATTTGATTTAATTTTGGAAAATTCATAGGGTGTAATCATCCATAATGCATATATAATCCAGCCTATAATTACAGACATAACTGTCTGGGCTCCGGAAATTGAAAATGAAGCTACAAGCAATATAGCTATATCGGCGGCCGGCGCCACCTGCCCCAGAGATTGGAAAATTCCCTGCAAAAGCCCGACAGAGTCTCTCTTTAATTTGGTGTGAGTAATAACCATTTAGACACCTGTATGTATTATATTTATATAGTATAAAGGTTTTTTGGTATAAATTGTGAAAATTTATATAATTATAATAGTAATATAATTGGAAATTGCCATATACTATGGTTTGTACTGATATAAATCCCAAGATTAATGGGGATTTATCTGCCATATATAAAAACTAATTTATATTGAAATTAAATCAAGCTCGGAAAAATATGAACTGCCATAGGATATCTTTATAAATACATACAAGTTATAGCCAGTATGAAAATTTCAGATTCAATTGAAAAGATAGATGGAGCTATGGCAAATTCGTATCTCATAATGATTGACGGAATGAACATTATTGTGGACGCCGGCACACCGGGTTCAGGTAAGAAAATTACAGGATACCTGGAAGATCATAAAATTAAGCTAGATGCAATACTCATAACACATTATCACGTTGACCATGTAGGGGGACTTTCCAGAATTTATGAAAAATACCATCCTGAAATCTTTGTCCCTGCTAATGAGCTCAGTATTATATCAGGGTCTGAACCTGTTCCACCAAAACCTTTCTTGCCTAAATTTGCATCCACAATTATGCGTGCCCGGAAAGTGAAGGACCTGAAATCATCTTCAGATATGAATATCTCCGGCATTGAACTGGTAAAAACGCCTGGGCATACAAGGGATTCAACATCATACTATCTAAAGGAACAGAAAGTAGTCTTCAGTGGAGATGCCGCTGTAAATCTTAAAGGTGTTCCGGGATACAATAAAGGATTCGCAGCGAACACGGAAAATGCAGAGAAATCTCTTAAAGCCATACGTACCATGGATGCATTAATCCTGCCCGGTCATGGCGATAAAATGGATTTAAGGACAGGCATCTAACCTTTTATATATTTAATGCATTACATTATATGGAAGAAATTAGCCCGGGACTTGAAAACGTATACATAAAATATACAGAATTGACTTTTATTGATGGACAGAAAGGAATAATGCGATACAGGGGATATGATATTAATGAACTGGCAGAAAAATCATCCTTTGAAAAAGTTTCTTATCTAATGCTTTTCGGAAAGTTTCCTGATGATTCCGAATTAAAAAATTTCCAAAATAAGATAAACAGCCATCTGGCACTGGATGATTATTTAAAGGATATACTAAGAGCCATGCCAGAAACCTCTGATTCACTTGGAATATTGCAGACACTGTTGTCAGCGAAAGCATCTAAAGAATCTAATTATAAATATACGAAAGAAAATGATGGGGAAAAAATACCAGAAATTCTGGGCTCTGTCCTTTCTATGGTTGCAAATATATACAGGCTCAAATCAGGAAACAATATAATAGACCCTGAACCCGGTGAAAGTTATGCAGAAACATTCCTGAAAGCCTGTTCTGGAAGTGCAGATAAAAATAAAATAAGTGCTATGGATTCTGCACTTATTCTTTATATGGATCATGAAATACCGGCATCCACAACAGCTGCACTGGTAACAGCATCCACACTATCTGATATGTATTCATCACTGGCATCAGCCATTGCAGCATTGCGTGGCCCACTTCATGGCGGGGCCGCTGAGGGTGCTTACAGGCAGTTTCTGGAAATAGGGGAACCGGAAAATGTTAATGCATGGTTTGAAAACAATATACTCAATGGGAAAAGAAGGCTTGTTGGATTCGGGCACAGGGTTTACAGGACATATGACCCCCGTTTGAAAACTTTCAAGAAATATGCCGATATACTTTCAACAACAGAAGAGCAGAAAAAAATACTGGCTATTGCAAAAAGGCTTGAAGAAGCAGGTGTCAAAGCTTTTGGGTCTAAGGGTATATATACAAATACAGATTTCTATGCAGGGATGGTTTTTAATGCAATAGGCTTTCCGGTAGACATGTTTACCACTTTATTTGGACTTTCAAGAATATCAGGGATTCTGGCACACATTACAGAATACGTGGAAACACAGGAGAGGCTTATCAGGCCAAGGGCTATATATAGAGGTTCCGGAGAAAGGAAATACCCGGAATAATTTTATAATTTCTGTGCAAGGTCTGTAACATACCCGAAATCGAGAAGGCCAAAGTCTTCTGTTATACCATAAGCTCTGAATTTCTTTGAAACATTTTTTAAAACGGGGGTAAAATGTTCATTATTCAGTAATGATTCAGATACATCTGTTCCTGAAGAGAAAAAACTCATTGCAGGGGTGATTAACATTTTCTGTTCATTATTGTAGACAAAGGCAGGGAGTTTAAACACACTTCCAATTTCATCCCTGAGCACTACCGAAGGGTGTTCATGCCCCAGTATAGTTAATTTTCTGTAGGACATATCCCGGTCTCCATGATATATGTAATAATTATCAGTTTCATAATAATCATATATTTCTAGGCCATTTGACTTTAATATGGTCATGAGGTAGTTGTCATGGTTTCCCCTTACGAATATTAGCTCTGACTCCTTCCTGTACCTGTCAATGAAATGGTTAACATCGTCCCATTCCTGTGGAAGATTTCTGGAGAATTCCTGTTTGAAGTCTCCGTTAATAATAATTTTAGATGGTGAATACCTATCCATTATCTGGTCAACCATTTTTTCAACATGGCTTCTCTGCAATTTCGGCAAAAAAATACCGTGCAGGTTCATTTCCTCCTCAAAACCCAGGTGCAGATCTGAAATTACAACTGCAGATATATCCTGCAGGTAAACGCAATACAGGTCTGATATGAAAACATCTTTTACAATCTGAATATCTTTCAATCTGTATAATCATTGAAAATATAATAATAATCTTTGCGGAAGGGCGAAGAAAACCGGATTTTATTTGTATTATAAAATTGCAGCTATGAAACCCGGGGCTTAGCATTCTGAGAGACCCCGGAACCGGAACAAAACCATAGGGAAATCATTACTCCAGAATATGAATAAAACCGTGATATCAATTATCCGGCCTTCTATACCGAATTACTCTATAACTATACTGCATGACCGGTTAAGCCTACGTATACAATCATTTATACATATTTCAAATGGACAAATATTTAAGCTATATAGTTATGACTTTTTATGGTATCTTCCAGAGTAAACGGCATAAACGAATCTGCCACTGTCAGTATGTCCAATAAGGCTGCAGAACTGAAAGCAGCAGGAAAAACAATCTACAGTTTCGGTATAGGGGAACCGGACTTTACAACGCCTGAAGAAATAATAGATTATGCTTTTAAAGAAGCCAGAGAGGGAAAAACCCATTATACCCCATCGGCAGGCATTATGGAATTAAGGGAGAAAATAGCAGAAAAAATGAAGAAAAAGAATAATATAGATGCAACTGCATCAAATGTTCTGGTTACACCAACTAAATTTTCACTGAATCTGGCATTGTATTCGATTATAGATCCTGGTGAAGAAGTTCTCCTTCCGGCACCTTATTATGTATCATATCCTGATATAATAAAGTTGAATCAGGGCAAAATGATAACAGTACCTACGGATGAAAATTATGAATTTGATTTTCAGGAAATGAAAAAATACATATCGCCCAAAACAAAGGCATTTATGTTTAACAATCCTGTGAATCCAACGGGAAAGGTATATTCAGAGAAATCATTGAGGGCACTTGCAGACTTTATACTGGAAAATGATCTTTATCTGATTTCGGATGAGATTTATGAAGATTTAATCTACAAAGGCAGGATGTTTTCTCCAGGGTCTATAGAGGAGATGAAGGATAAAACAGTAACATTAAGCGGATTTTCAAAAAGTTACGCTATGACCGGCTGGAGGATAGGATATATGGTGGCACCATTGGATATAATAAAAGCTGCTAATAAGGTCCAGCAGCAGACATTGACCTGTGCACCTTCCATATCACAATATGGTGCAATGAAAGCACTCGAGGATGAAGAAAGTGTTGCAAAGATGAGGCAGGAATTCGCAAAAAGGCGGGATTTAACGGTTTCCCTGTTGAAAGAGATAGATGGGATAACGTTATATGAACCTGAAGGGGCTTTTTATGCATTTCCGGGATATTCGACTGAAAAGGCAGATGATAAGTTATCTATGGAACTTCTTGAAAAATACAACGTTATTGTTACACCAGGGAGTCCATTTGGAGCTCCCGGGCATTTCAGGATTTCCTATGCCACATCACAGGATGTTATCAGGGAAGGTATTGGAAGAATAGAGAAATATTTCAATAATTTATAAAAAGATATATATATAAAAATTTACATTACCGTGAATGGGAAAATTAACTGCCATTATAGTAGGGTATATAGCTACTACTTTCGCGGCGTATATTATTTTATCTGTAAGTTATAATCCACTGGTAAACTGGCTTGGCCCATATTTTGGCTACCGTTTTCCATTCATACTTGGGATTATTTATCTCATTGTAGGATCGCCATTACATAACACAATTATACTGGAAGTATGGATTATAATAGGGTTGCTTGTTGGAATTTCCACACGGAAGGGCTTGCGTGCATGGGGATCTGCGAGCCTTGTCTGGACATTGACCACAATTACCATGGCACTTTCCGCCATTGCAATGCTTGGAATCTCTTTAGGAAACATAACCAGCGTTTCAATAATTTCGGGTACTGTTTCACGGCTTTTGGATGTATTACTGGCTGCAACAGCTTTCGTCCCATACAGCACCAATATAGCTACTATCGCAACAGAGCCGGTATTACGGGTTTTAATTCCATATCTTTCATCCTCCATCACCTCGGGCACCACAGGCACAGCAGGATTGAGCGGAGCTATTACAGAATTGTCAATACATGCACTGGAAAATTATATAATATTTGTAGCCACATCCATAATCTCAGGGGCTGTAATACACAGGGTCCTCCGCGGAAAGAAAAAAATATCCAGGAAGGCTGTAGCAGCGGCCATATCAATATTTATTGCCATCATTTTTATAGCAATGGCTGCTTCTGCAGGAATCAGTTCCAGCAGCCAGCCAGCACTTCAGACAGGTGAAACTGGAAACCATGAAATTCCTGCTGTCGGGTTAAATACATTATTTCCTCTTTCTATATCCGGTAATTCAGCAAGGATAGCTGAAAATAATACTGTAATGCCATCATACGCTACAGGAAATAATTCATCTGATCAGGCAGCCCTGAGTTTGATAACTCCTCAGGGGAACCTGTACAATCTATTTGCAATGGGTTCTTCCAGCAATAATTCCAATTCTATCTGGAGTGGAAACGGGCTAATGTTAGGAGATTTTATAGTCTCAGCCAATATGACATCTCTCATAGGGAGTGAGCTGGGAGCAGAATATAGCAAACTAGCATCTTTCGCCCCACAGAATGCCCTTATACTTGC
>JAKBQO010000047.1 GCA_021835185.1 Thermoplasmata archaeon | reverse complement strand
GTCTGGGTGTATTCTATAATTCCCTCAAGTCCCAGTTCACGGCCAATGCCACTTTTCTTGAACCCACCTCTGGGTGCAGCGGCAGAAAGGAGGTGATATTCATTTATCCAGACTGTTCCTGCCTCGATCATGGATGCTATCCTTCCAGCCCTGTTCAAATCACGAGTCCATATACCCGCTGCAAGTCCATATTTTGTGCTGTTGGCAAGCTCTATGGCTTCTTCCTCCGCCCTGAAGGGGTAAACTGTAAGCACCGGTCCGAATATTTCTTCGTCTGATACCGCTGATCCTGGATGAAGTCCGGAAAGAAGTGTGGGAGGGAAATATATTCCATTATCCGGTGCATCTTTCATCTTTCTCGAATAGAATATTTTTCCACCCGCATTGACAGTTTCCCTAATCAGTGAATCAATTTTCTCCTTCTGTTCCAGGGTTGTAATTGCGCTTATGTCTGTGTCAAAATCCAGGGGGTTTCCGGATTTCATCGAATCAAGATATATTTTCATCTTTTCCAGAAATTTGTCCATGACCGATTCTTCAATAATGAGCCTGCTTGCAGATTCACACAATTGCCCTGCATTAAGGAATATCCCGAATATAACACCCTTTACCGCATGGTCAAGATCAGCATCTGCGAATACTATATTGGGTGATTTTCCTCCAAGCTCCAGGGAAACCTTCTTTATATTTTTTGCTGCCTGTTCCATTACCTTTGATCCGGTAGGTGTAGAACCTGTAAAGCTTATCATATCAATGCTGTCACTCTCAATCAGATAGGTTCCTGTTGTCCTTCCCGTTCCATTTACAAGGTTCACCAGTCCATCGGGGAAACCTGCAACTTTCATATCCTTTACCAGTTCCATAGCAGTTAGGGGAGTATAATGTGAGGGTTTAATGACGACACTATTTCCCGCAAGCACTGGAGGAATTATCTTCCACACTGCCATTAAAAAGGGCACATTCCATGGTGCAATGGATGCTACAACTCCCATTGGAGCATTCTGAACTATACCCTCTGTTCCAGGGTATTCAGGGTGTGTAATATTCCTCTGGAATTTGAATTCATCAGTTTCTGCAAAATACCTGATATGGGATATTGCAAGTGGTATATCCATGAATGTACTCTGCCTTATGGTTTTACCAGTATTTTGTGACTCCAGCTGGGCATATATGTCAGCCTTTTCCTGCACAATGTCCGCAAGTTTCCCTATTAATTTCTGCCTTGATGAAATAGTAGAGGAGGCATAAAATGCCATAAAAGCTTCCCGAGAGGATTTTATTGCACGTTCCACAGCCTCTCTTCCAGCATTTACGATATACCCTATTAGGGAACCATCCACAGGGCTATTCAGGGAAATTTTTTCCCCATCGGTTTCTTCTTTTCCATTTATTATGTTTCCAAAGACTTTATCCATTTTATCTACCCCATTTCCTGCCTACGCAGTCAATTATAAAAATATTTCATTGAATATTCATAAAAATATAAATTTAAATTACAGAATCTACAGTGTTGCCTAAAACTGTGTATCAACCATTTTGGCTGTGTTTACCATTTCCTTGGCAGCATTTGTATATCTCATTATTTTCATCATGGAGCCATCAAGCTTGAATTTGCCTGTCATAAGGCCCTGTATGGGATCTATTTCTCCCTTTATTAGCTTTACCCAGTTGGAATACTTTCCCATATACTTGAAGCTGGACTTTGGTACATCGCCCTCTTCCTTGCCAACAGCCGAGTCAATGCATTTGCCTGCCTTCAGGTTCAGATATAAATACCAGTAATCCTTATATGTTTCATCTGGCTGGACAACAAACGTTATTGAATCATCCCATGTTTTTCCTGCATCGCCGTAAGCAGGATTTGAATTTAGCTTTTCCACATATTCTTTAGCCCATTCATCACTCGGAAATTTTGCCATAATATATATAAATGATATTATTATATTAATCTTATTGTCTGGAAATTAACTATGCGGAAGAATACAGAAAATAGAAGAATACTATAGCCAGTGAATAAACGTACTGAATAGAAAATGTTAGAATTAATTTATAAAAACATCTTCTCCACTGTTTTTTCAGTATTCACTACAAGCACCTTTGGATAATTTCCCTCATGCAACCACTGTAGGTCTGAAAGATCCTTATCAGCAGTTCTTGTTTCCACGCCGAAACCTCTGGATACAGCCTCTATGTCCAGGTCAAGCTGGAAGTATTCCCTTCTTTCCATTTCAGGAAAATAACTTTTTGAAAAGCTCTTAAGTATGTTGTATCCACCGTTGTTCAGAACAAGGAATTTAACAGGTATATTATAACGCTTAGCTGTCCATAGGCCCTGAACTGTATACATGAATGCCCCGTCACCAATAATTACCAGTGTCTTCTGGTTGTTTATTCCTATTCCCAGTGATGCCGCTGTCGCCCATCCCAGCTGCCCTGATTTTGCTGTAAAATATTTCCTGTAACCGTAGCCGAATGTAGCCCTCACATTTTCAGATGATGATATGGCCTCATCAACTATTGTATAATCAGAAAATAATTTTTTAGCATTGAATAGAACATAATCAACGCCCATGGATAATCTCTGCCTTGCAACCCTGTTTGGGTACATGTAATCTTTAGGCCTGGTGAAGTCTCCCTTATTTTTTACCAGTTTAACAGCATCCCGCAAAAACACTTTTGGATTTAACAAGTATGAATCGCCCGTTTTGTGGGAAATATCAGTTCCAATGAATATCACATCCTTTCCGGGGAATGGCAATGATGGAAGATATGGATAAAACGTTATGTCTCCCCCGATAAAAATTATGAGGTCATTATTAAGAAATTTTAAATTCATGAGCGTGGAGGCAGGAAGCAGATCACCTGCATACCGTCTATTTTCCGTATTGAACGTCCCTCTGGATGCCAGTGGTTCGCTGTATACCTCAACACCGAGCTTTTCTGCAAATTTTTCCGCTTCCTCATATGCATTGTAAACATCTATCTCATAGCCAAATACTAGGGCAGGGTGCTTTGATTTGTTTATTCGTTCCACAATTTCTTTAATCGCATCAGGATCATTATATCCAGTATTGATTTTTGTATCTCTGTAAGAAATATTCTCGGCATCATAGTCCATCATGTCCATGGGTACAGATATGAATACCGGACCTCTGGGTGGAGTCATAGCTATCGCCTTAGCCCTTCTGAAGGCAACAGGTATATCCGCTGGATTCTTGATTTCATATGAATATTTCACAATGCCAGAAACTGTATGCATCAGGTCTCCAGATAATATGGGATCATATACGATATGCCTGGTATCCTGCTGTCCAGCTGTTACCACCACTGGGGACCTATTCCATTTTGCAGTATTTAAAAATGACATTGCATTGCCAAGCCCTGGAAGTGAATGCAGGTTTACCATGGATGCAGTATTGTTGTACTGTGAATACCCATCGGCCATGCCCAGTGCTATTGAGTCGTGGAGTGTCAGATAATATTTTCTGATACCTCTTAACATGGGTATTTCCGTGGTTCCAGGATTACCGAAGACAGGTGAAAGGTCCAGTGTGTCCAGAGTCTTTTCAAGTATTTCATATCCTTTCATACTTCATCCTCTACTCGATACAATGGTTCAATCCCCTGTGAATACCTTATCACATTGCCTATTGTCTCTGTTATGAATCTTTCCTGGCTTTCCATTGTGACACCTGCAATATGTGGAGAGAAGAGCACATTGTCCAGATGGAACAGTTCTGATGAGAAATCAGGCGGTTCAATGCTGAACACATCTATAGCAGCATAAATATTCTTTTCCTTTATTGCCTTTACCAGTGCCTTTTCGTCAACTATCTCACCTCTGGATGTGTTAATGAATATGGCATTATCCTTCATCATCCCGAATCTGGCATCATTGAACATCATCCTTGTACTTCTGGTAAGAGGAGTATGCACAGAAATAATGTCTGATACCCTGATCAATTCGTCCAGGCTAAGGTATGTGAGCCCATAGAATTCTTCGTCCTTTTCAGGTAGCCGCACAGGATCATAATATACGATGCCCACGTTAAATGGGATCAGTTTCTGTGTCAGTTTAATGCCTATTGCCCCCATTCCTATAATTCCAAATGTTTTTCCCTGCAATTCCCGGGAATTGGTAAGCAGAGGCCATGTACCGGATTTGATCTCCATATGGAATGGTATAAAGTTCTTTAGAAGTGCCAGAGCCGCTCCTATGGCATGTTCTGCAACCGCATCCTTATTTGCCACAGGAACATTGCAGAGGAGAATATTCCGCCTTCTCACTTCCTTTATGTCCACATTGTTGTATCCAGTACTTGCAACCTGGATAAATTTCAATTCCGGGAATTTGTCCATCTCATTTTTTCCAAATGGTGTAAAGGTTGTTATTACAACCACATCTGCATCATTTTTTTCAAAGTCTGTATCTGTAACAATTTCAATCCCTGGCATTATCTGATCCACGGATTTTTTAATATTTTCCAGGTCCAGAAATGCAGGTAGTATGGCCACAACTTTCATAGTAATCTAATTTCCCTCCCCTTAAAAACTTTGTGGATGGACAGTTAGGTCATGGATATTGCAATAATTTACTATCAAAATTGATAAGGAAAGTAACATGACCTTGGGTTTCAGGTATTAAAATTCTTCAAAGGTTGAAGAATTAATTAAGATATAATTTCTGATAATAATTCAATGTTTGATGATCTACAGAATCCAGAAGCCAACACTGCTTATATCCAGCTTCATTCCTGTTCCTTTTCAAAATGTAGAAGTTTATCATCTAGTTTTAATTCAAATTCCAACTTTCCCATAATCAACAATGGTTCGGCCTTTATAAGAGTTTGTGCCCTCACATCATTTTTATTAAGCCCGTATCTTTTCGGCCTTTTCCCAGATTCAAGTACTAATCCACTGTTAATAAAATCCCTGATTATGGAATACGCTTCTCTTTTAGAGACCTCAGTTTCATCAATTATATCTTTAACTGTTAATTCCTCATCAGAATTTTCGGCCAAAATTTCTAAAATAGCTACTCTTGGCACTTTTCCAAATATGTCAGTAAATGCCCCCATTAAGTAGATATTTGTTTGTAGTACAAAAGGTATGCTATGTTTAAAAAATGAATATATTAGTATGAAAATTTTAAAACTGTGACTTTACATCTATTTTACTATTACATGGTTCACCATGCTGAAATTTCCGGCATTTTTCCATCATTCATTCTAAGGTGCTAAATTAATTTTCCAGCATTGAATTTCTCTATAATCCTCAGGCCATTCGTATGAATACATTAAGCAGGTATACAATAAGCGAGAAAGACATCTGTGCCTTCATTTTCTGGGAAGCTCAGTGATTGAGTGAACGGCACGACTATATATTGATTATTAAATGGGATGCACGATTCTAGGTTGTTTTTCCCTTCTAACAAAATAATTGATTTTCCATTAGATTCCCCTAAGATCGAGGTATAACGTGTTTATATTTTCTAATGCATCCTCGTAGTTTATAGTATCTATAATATTTGCTCCGTCAGCATTGGTTAATCGGATAATTTTCAATTCCTTTTTAAGTGCGTTTTGTAATTTTTTATCTATTTCTTCGCTTAAAAAACTATTTATTAAATCTTCGCTCTGTGTTGTAATAAAAAATTGTAGATTATTATTGATGGAAAAATTTATCAGGTATCTCACAAATTCAATTATATATCCAGGATGCATATGCATCTCAGGTTCCTCAATTAATATTACTGGTTTAATTTTGGATTTGGTACACTGCAATAGCCTGGAAATTATGTATATAAAATCCTTAAATCCATCTCCCATAAGCTCTAATGGTATTTCTTGTCTAATTCCTTCCAGATTGAAGACAAGGCTTCTGAAAGTAAAACGTTCAAGATTTGCAAGTAGATTTTCATTCTTTATTATTTCCTGTATTTCTATGGCGACTGTCTCCGATTCATTATAAAATTGCCCAAGATCTATATTATTAGTATTTATATATAGTATACTGGTATCCGCATACGTTTTATACCTCATACTGGAGGAGATAAAATAAGGTCCGAATTTGAATTTAAATTTGGACGAAAATAACAAATTATTAATGGTATCTTCTAAATATCTCTTGTTTGATATTTTCTTTGTATTTTCAATATACCTTTTGAATATTGACCGTTGAAAATCTAATATTATATCCATAGTTTCATTTGATGGATAATATTTTCCATTAATTATAACATCATTCTTCATGTTATTTTCAATTTTATTTTTATTAGAATCTATTAATTCCTCCAGTAGAATCTTGATTTTATCCATATTGAACGATTCAAAGATTTTTTTGATATCCCCAGATGTTTCCTTAATTCTCTTATTAAGTTTGACTAGATATGGCTCGTTTGAATTATTATGAAAATTGGCTTCTGTCTCTTCCTGAATGAATAATATAGTATCTTTAATTGTTGGGCGAAGAAGTTCTATTTGAATTTCATTATTTGGTTTCCTCCTAGTTGTTTTTATATTTATTGTAGATTTATTCCTAGAATAAGTTATCAGACTGCTTAGAGAATTTAAATGATATTCGCTTTTATAATATTCCAGAAGTTCCTGAGTTGAAAAAGCAATATATAAGGATTGAATTAAGGAAGTTTTTCCAACATTATTTTTTCCGACTATTAAGTTGATTTTGGAATTAGTACTTATGTCAATTGATTTGAGGTTTTTAAAATGTTTAATTTTAACGTTTGTAATTTCCATATCTATTCTTTATGATTATTTTATTAATTTTATTTTCCATTTTGTGAGGCAGCTGTCCTGTAATTATGAGCCTATTTGCAAAATCAGTATCCATTATATTCTCATTTCTATTGATTAGTCTATGCTTATATTCATAGCTTCTATCTTTACCATTTATTGCCTGCCATAAAATCTAATTAGCAATAGGTATTTGTAAATTATAAATTCATTAAATAGATTTATAGGCACATATTTTCATGATCAATGTAGACATAACCAAAACATGTTTTATTTTTTTAGTATCTCTTCAATTTTTTTTAAATCGAATAATAATACGTTATCCCTTCTCGCAACCTCCGCCATTTTATCGGTGAAACCGGATCTGCTAAATAATATAAAATATTCCTTTCTGGCACCATTATTCCATTGTACACTTGCTGATTTTCTTCTCAGATCATTATATACTGAAACATCTAACAGCCTGTTTGTCCATTTGCATTCCCCAAACATTATAGTTTTTTTATCTTCATTTAAAGCTATAATATCTATTTCTTCCTGATTTTTACCTGTTGTTTTGGAGTTATTCTTCCCCCACCATCTTCCTATTTTTTGTATATTGAAAGGTAAGGTATCAGATTTTAAATTGTCCATATAGATAATTAATTCTCTGCATATCTCTTCAAATTTGTGAGGAATGATAGAATCAATCGATTCAATTAATAAATCCACCACACCATTATAATTCCCCAGTTCAAATTGATTTATATTAGGATAAAATTTGCTGAACCAGAAATCCATATAATTATCAACTATTTTATAAATTCCACCTTTATCGATTTTATTATTTTTTCTTGTTGCTGGTAATTCGTAAACGATCAAATTCAATATATCTTTCATCTCATATAAATAGGGCTGCAGGGAGGTGGTTTTCACATCGGTCACCGCAGCAATATTTGATATTTTTGTACTTCCCGTTGAAATAGCATAAAGAATGGTAAAGTATGTTTGTGATCTTCTCCCGAATTCCTCTATTATAAAGTCTCTGGGTTCAAATGCATATACGCTACTACTGTCCAGAAAAATGCTTTTTATCATTTCATCTACGTTTTTTATACCATTCATATGGAAATATTTATAAAACTGCGGAGAGCCACCGAAAATTGAATACATTCTAACTGCTTCATAAATATTAATATTCAAAAATTTAAAGGATGTGGCAAAATCAAAATTTTTTAAATTCATAATTGAAGTAGCTCTTTTGTATAGGGGCAAATTTATGTCCAGAAATATTTTTTTAATCAGGCCTATGGAAGAACCGGAACAAACTATTGATAATTTTGAACTATCAAGGTATAAATCAACATTTTTTTGAAGTGCTGTAAATAATGACCTGTTTATATCTTCAAATCTCTGAAATTCATCAAAATAAACCACGGTTTGCCTGCTTACTGAGAGTTCAAATAAACCTCGTATAAATGAATCCCAGTCCGGTGGATTGAAAAGTGACGTGTTGAAATATTCCCTAATTATGCTGGAAAATTCCTGTAATAATAAATTTGAGCTTTTCGTGTTATCAACATACAGATATATGCCTCCAATTTTATTTATTGTTTGTTTTATAAGTTCGGTTTTTCCAACCCTTCTGTTTCCATATAATACTATTAACGATCTATATTTTTCAATATCCGCTATTAGTCTCTTTAATTCAGCATCTCTGTCAAAAAATATTTTCATGATTATGTTAATAATGATTATATTTATAATCTTTATTATATACAGCAATAATCTATGGAAAACATTTCTATTTTGACCATAGAAATGTAATAGTTATTAGTATAATAATGGTAGTAATTAACTATACCCATTCTTTTTATGAGTTTATCCACCTCATAAACCCAGTATCTTTCTTTCTTATGTGGATATACATGGGAATGACATAAAACGATGGCCGATCCTTTTTTTTAAAAAAATTCTGTATTCCATAGGGAATAAATCTTCAATCCCAATAATATGGTTCTGGAGCTACAAAATACCAATGGCGCATATTAGAAATACTATATGAAAAACAATAATAAAGACAATGAGATAAAGCATAATGTTTCGAAGAGAAAACAAAAGTGTTGCAGAACTTGTTAAGGAGGTTCAGGATTTATTAGACGCCAATGATCTTGACAAGGCTTTGGAAAAAATAAACCTGGCAATTTCAATGTATCCCAGGAATCTAGACTTACGTGACTTGAAATCTGATATTCTCATTAACAGTATGGACTATCCCGGAACCCTGAAGGAATTGAAATTTATTGAGGCAATGGAACCTCATAATGCTTCAAATTACTCGCGGGAAAGCCTCTGCTATATGAGTATGGGTAAACATAAAGAAGCTCTAGAGGCTGCGGAGAAGGCAATAAAGGCTGACCCGGAATACGTTCCTCCATATTATAACAGGGCCAGGGCATTGAATAACATGGGGCGAATAGATGATGCCATGTCCGCATATAAGTTGGCTTCTGAAAAAGATCCATCCGATCCGGATACACACAGGGACCTGGGAGAGCTATATATTCGGTCAGGAGACTATAACAAGGCTCTCAATGAATTGAAATTGGCAATGCGTTTCAGAAATGATGATGAAACCACAATAAATCTCATGGCAGATTTGAAACTGGCCACAGATGATTTGAAAGAATTTGTTGAAGTATTGATAAATGCTTACCAGAGAACCGGCAATCCATTTTATCTAATCAGAATGACGGATTTTCTTATTGATTTTGGTGAAATAAGTAAAGCCGAGAAACTGGCTGAGGAATTTTATAGAATAGATAATAAGAGCATAGAATTTGCTGAAAACCTTGCAAAAATATACTGGGCTCGGGGAAAGCATTCTGAGGCAAACGAAGTGTTTCAAAACCTTATAAAGGAAGAGGACAGTGAGGAGACTAACCTTTCCTGCATAGAATTTCTGAATGGAACAAACCAGGATGAACTGATACTATCAATTATTGATGATATTATTAATAAATATCCCGAAGAGGAGATGTTTACGTTTTATAAATACGATGCTTTATCAGTGAATGGTGATCATTCAAACGCATTGCAAATTATAAAAAACCTTTATGAAAAGGAACCAGATGACCCATTATTTGGCAGTGAATATGCCGTTGAACTTTCTTATAATGGTGTAAATGATGTATCAATTAATGTACTTGAGAAGATAAGAAATTCATATAATAGCATAAGACTGGAAAAGGCCTATTACAAGATTTACATTAATTGGAAATCATATGATAAGGCGATGGAGTGGCTGGATAAAGCCATTTCAGGGGAAGAGGATCTGTACAATGTAGCTGATACGATAAATGAGGCAATAGATGATTCTGTCATCATGGGTTATCAGTCATCCTTAATGGGGTTAATTGATTCCCTTCTGGAAACAAAAGACCAGGACAAGCATGATTTATACACAGCCCAGAAAGCATGCATACTATTCTCAGAAAAGGATACTGACGGTGCTGAAAAATTACTTAAAAACAT
>JAKBQO010000046.1 GCA_021835185.1 Thermoplasmata archaeon | reverse complement strand
CTTTGTTGAGGCATCCTTCGAATCCCCTTTGGCTACAGCCGAGGTTACCGGCCTCTCAGTAACAAGGATTCTGGAGGCTGTTAAACTGTACTCCAATAAAACCAAAGTTTATTTTGCAGGCACAAGCGAGATGTTTGGTTCATCCTATAATGGCAAGCCACTGACTGAAAATGATCCATTTAACCCCATGAGCCCATATGCGGCTGCCAAGCTTTATGGTTACTGGATATCCAAAATTTACAGAGAGGGATATGGCATTTTTATTGCTTCAGGAATACTTTTCAACCATGAATCCCCACTGAGGGGCATGGAGTTTGTCACAAGAAAAATTGCCAATGAGGTGGCTAAGATAAACCTTGGGCTTGAAAAAAAGATACATCTTGGGAATATCAATGCAAAGAGGGACTGGGGATATGCTCCTGAATACGTTGATGCAATGTATACAATGCTTCAGCAGGAAAAGCCCGATGATTTTGTAATTGCAACCAATGAAACGCATACGGTAGAGGAATTCATAAAATATGCATTTGATTACATAAAGGAAGATTATGCAAACTATCTTGAAATAGATAAAAAATTTATCCGCCCACTGGATGTTCCCACCCTACAGGGAGACTATTCAAAGGCCAGGGATATCCTGAAATGGGAGCCAAAAACAAAGTTCAGGGAGCTGGTAAACATGATGGTTAAAACAGAAATTGACAGATGGAACAGGTATATGGAGGGAGAAAAATTCGCATGGGATGTTCCGAATTATCCAAATGAAAACAACCTTCTAAAAACTTACAGGGGTAATGTAAAATGATTCCAGTATCTGAACCTGATATAGGTGAAAGGGAGATAGAATATGTTGATGATGCTGTCAGATCGGGATGGGTAAGTTCACATGGCGAATATATATCAAAATTTGAGAAGGGATTCAGGTCTTACATAGGGACTGAATATGGCCTAACTACCTCTAACGGCACAACAGCCCTCCATCTTGCCCTGTCGGCTATAGGGATTAAGGAGGGGGATGAGGTTATTGTGCCGGATTTAACCTTTATCAGCCCTGTGAATGCAGTATTGTATAACAGAGCCACCCCAGTTTTGTGTGACATTGACAGGGATAGCTGGTGCATAGATACTGAGAAGCTGGAAAGGTTAATAACTAAAAGGACTAAGGCAATAATAGTTGTGCATCTCTATGGGAACTCTGCTGATATGGACAGGATTATGGAGATAAAGGAAAAGTACAATCTTTATGTAATAGAGGACACTGCTGAATCACTTGGAACCGAATATAAAAAACAAAAACTGGGCTCATTCGGGGATGTTGGATGTTTCTCATTTTATGGAAATAAAACCATGACAACGGGGGAAGGTGGATTTTGCACGACCAATAATGATGAGATATATCAAATGATGTCAATTCTCCGGGACCATGGAATGACACCAGAGAACAGGTACTGGCATGAGTACATAGGATACAATTATCGAATGACAAACTTGCAGGCAGCACTGGGAGTTGCACAGTTAGAACGGCTTGACTATTTTATCAGCAGAAAAAGGGAAATTGCTGCGAAATACAAAAAATACCTGGAGGCTTATGTGACACCACATCCCACCGGTGACAATTATAATGGCACATACTGGTTATATTCCATACTGGCTAAAGATAAGAATGAAATGAAACTGCTAATAGATTTTCTTTACAGAAAGGGCATAGACACGAGAAGATTCTTTTACCCTGTGCATTTAATGCCCCCTTACATCCAGTTAAATAAAGGAGATTACAGATTCAGTGTAGACATATCTGAAAGGGGCATAAATTTACCAAGCAGCGTTAAGCTGTCCTCTGAGGATATATCCTATATCTGTGAGTGCATCGAATCCTTTTACAGGGCACATTGAAAATATATTTTATTTATTTTCGATTTTCATAGAAATCTATTGCTTTAATGAAATCTTCATACGTTTTCCTAATGTCATATTTCATTGCGGTTTCTATGGCAGATTCTGAAATTTTCTTAAGATCTATATCTTTATTCATTAACTTATTAAATTGAGTGAATATTCCCACCGGGTCTCTGGATGGCACTAAGAAACCATCTCTACCGTGAGTGATGACAGTTTCGGGACCACCACATCGAGTAGATATTGGTATACATCCTGCTATCATTGCTTCTATAAGTGGTTCTGAAATTCCCTCCTCTAAAGAGGGTAACAAAAAGAATCCTGCTTTACAATATAGTTGTTTAAGTTCTCTTTGAGATATATTATAATGAAATCCTATGAAATTTGGCAAAGGATTACTATAATCGCCGAAACCAACAATAGACAAATTTGGGTATTCTTTATTAATGAGCCTTAATGCCTCAATTGCATATTCCGCACCCTTTACTGCATTAGACCTTAAAGGCACAAGAATCGTATTTGTGTTCTTATTGTCAAAAGTTGTTGTACATTTATATTCATCAAGACTTATACCTTCTGTTATTAATGGAATATTGATACCAAATTTTTTATTAAGGAGAGGGTTGGCAGATATTTTATTGCTAATTTTATAGGCAGTTTCTAGGTATTTTAGGTTTTTGACATTGCTATTTTTTATATCAACTGAATAATCGTGATAAAGCAAAAAATAAAAATTCTCAACGTTTTTTGTTTGATCCGGTACCAAAATTCCCCACCAATAACTAGTTACTAGCCTTTTTATGTGAACATTAGGTAATTTATAATTTGAAATAAAGATATTGATTTTTGGATTTAAATATGTATTAGAACTTCTCTTCCTAATTTTTAAATAGACTTTAGAAAATATTTTACTATAAAGTACTTTAGCTATTTCGATCTTTAAAAATAATTTAACACTATTCTTTCTAGAAAATCCGTAAAATGAAGAAACTGAGGCATAAGACATATAAAGTATGCCCACGTTCCAACCGTCGGCCGCCAATGAATTTGAAAGAAAATCAATTTGTTTATTCACAGCTCCAGAAGAATGATTAAAAGGTTTTCCCCACGTAATAAATAGATAATCCAATTCTTTCACTTTCTTCATTAAGCATGAATTAAGTTACATTATATAAATTAATCACATTTATTTTGATTATAATATTTTATTTAGCATGAGAAGTAGTTTACACTGTGGAAAATAAGTATCATTATTTATACAGTATGTTTTAATACATTTAAAAAATTCACTTTGATGAAATATTCTATATGCATATCCGTTTATAACTCAGAAGAAATAGTAGAACAGTTTTTAACTCCCTTACTAAGCACTAATTATGAAATTGTGGTTATTAACGGAGGTTCTACTGACCGGACAGGTGATTTACTTTCCCAATTTAATCAAAGAATAAAGTTGATAAATCAAAAATGTACAAGAGGAATGGGCAAGAAATTGTCAATAGAAAATGTCATGGGAGATAATGTAATTTTGATAGATTTCGATATTAAAATATCAAATATATCGAAAATTATTGATACATATGAAGAGCACTTAGAAAGTGATAAAATTTTGGTTATTCGCTTGAAGGGAGAGCCTTGTACCCCTAATGTGTTTATAGGAAATAGAAAACTGTTTACATTTTTAGATGCATGGCCGGATATAAATTGTTTTGAAGATGTATATTTTGAAAAGATATGCACCGAATTCAGTCTTCTTAAATTTGTGGATTTGAACTTGGATTATGATTGCCTGAAAATTAAAAATAATGGGCCTGGAAGAGAGGGCAGATATGAACAACACATTCTTAAAAAAATTCAACGAAGAATTAAGTGTGCTGCAGACGCATTGTTCGTTTCCAACTTTACTTTCTATGAATTAATGAAATATTATAAAATCAATGGATTCAAACTATTATATTTAGGGATTCCAGAGTATTGTGCCGCATGGATTGTGTCCCATTTTATTAAAGTTCAAAAAATATCGGATAAAATTCAACAACTAAAAAATTTAAAGAACTAATGCATTAATATCAGATATGAGTTATGCAAAATTTATGGACTTACTTGGATTGATATGTACTATTAATATTTTAGATATATCTCTTATGAATGCCTGCGCAGTTGTTTATCCTTCCATCTCTGGAACTGTGCCTCTGATACTTCATAACCTCTATACAGCTCCGAAATGTGTGTTGCAGTGAATGATTCTATGACAATCAGTACTTTCTGTTTACCCCAGAGTTTCCGAAGTATACATATCACCATTTTTTTCTGTGTGTGCAAAAAATGTGCAAAATCCCCTATGGACTCTTCTTTATCTCTATTATAACTGTCCAATAAATAAATGGTGCAGATCACCAGATATCATCGTATTAAAAATATGAGAGAATCGCTCCTTTTTCATATGTAAAGATATCCACCTCAAATTTTTGATTATATAGTTTCTCAAATCATTTTTGCGCATTGCTATTTATATCAACGAATATATTATATAGATATATTTGTTAACCTTAATAATATGTATAAACAAAATATACCAGAACTGGAATCCGCTCGTACATACGGCATTTTAGGAATTATTCTACAATTCGTCGGAACTGGCGCAAATATATTAACGAATGGATTAGGATTTATTATTTCAATAATTGGATTAATTCTGTTATTTCTTTCCCTAAAATCAATATCAAATTATTATGGAAACCAAAAACCTTTCAAATATATGTTATACAGCTTGATTTCTGGGATAGTACTTGGTACCATTAGTGCAATAGTGATAATTCTACTATTGCTTCCTGTAGCATTTACCACGACTAGTGGACCCCCTAATGCAATATCACGTATTTCTGTATCAGCAATTGGAATGATATTTTTGACACTTTTCCTTGTAGTTATGGCAGTTTTAGTATCTGTTATATTCGAATATTTAGCATATAATAGTGTGTATGAACTAACCGGAATAGATGATTTTCATACAGGTGCACTGTTATTGCTTATTGGTGTTATCCTTACTGTAATATTAGTCGGCATTATACTTATTTTAATAGGAATCATTCTACTGATAATCAGTTTCAACAAACTTCCCACAGAAGCGAAGCCGGTAGTTATCGATCAGGACGCGGCTCAGAATCAAGGGGATGGTATGATTTAAATTTTATCTGATAATTTATTAATGTATTAACTGGTTGGAGGGTATAATATTTAGAACTCCCCATTTGGCATTATCTTGAAATCTTTTATTTCAAAAATTCCCAGTAGATTCTCTCGATTTGAATTCTATCATACTATGAAATCTGATCAACCAGATACGATCAACATGGAGTAATATATCATCCAGTTTCTTTCATTCCTGTCTGAAATAATTCAGAAGAATATATTGCGTAAAACAATATGTGTTTCCATAGTTTTACCACTATCTTTAGGGTTGGAACTTATCGCCCAGAAGTATTAAATATTTTTTTATATAAATCCATACCATGGCCAGTCACTGATGGGCTTCCCTGTATTATCTTATATGTATGTTCCCCAGCATTCGTTCTTTCAGCAATTAGAAACATTGAACTGGTATCATTCTGATCCATCATAGCAGACGCAAATTCATATAAATGAGATACAAAAAATATTCTTATTCCATTTTCCAATAATGCATTAGTAATCTGCATTGCTATTTCTGAACCCTCACGTGTGTTCGTTGAAGAAAATGATTCATTAAACAGGAGCATTCCGTTTTTTCTAATATAGGCGGCTATATCATTCATCATTGAAAGTTCATCATCGAATTTGCCCCGTTCCATTGTAATATCCTCTTCATGTTTGAAATGTGTGAATATACCTGTAACAATGCTACTGATGAAACTTTCAGCGGGCACAAACATTCCACACTGCATTAACAATTGTGCCTGTCCTATGCTTCTTAAAAATGTTGATTTCCCGCCCCTGTTTGTGCCTGTTATTACAAATAGCCTTTTGCCGTCCCCATCAATATTGTTTGGAACTACTGTAGATTTTGTGGCCAGCATAAGCCCGAGTTCATATAATCCATTAAATCTAAGCTTATCGGTTCCTATTTCAAGTGGCTCAGGAAAACAGTATCTGCCAGATCTTTTTTTGATTTCCTCAAGGAGATTAAGAGAAGCGAGGTAAAAACCAATTTCACTTCTGAGATCCTTAAAAAATTTCATGCTGTTTTCGGCTGATTTTTTCAATGCCATGGCAGCACTTCTTATCCCCCTATTTCTTATATCCACTATCTCCTCCCCGCCACTTATGTCTCTGTCAGCTAGTGTGTAAGTATAGTGCTGTTCAATTGTTTCACCCATAATTTTCTTTATGTTCTTTTTCTTAACACCGGGTTTATGAAGTATGTAGTCTTTGCCCTCATTGCCCATTCCAAGTGACACACTGAGAGTAATTCCATCTTTGAATTGAAGCCTTTCTAGATTATTTAATATCTCTTGCATATATTCACTATGGAATACTTCCGTAACAACATGATTAAATTTTTTCAATCCTCTAGATTTTATTTTTTTACTTATTATCGACATAATTTCTCTTATTTGATCCATCTGCTTTGCAAACAATTTGAGAACGTCTATTGATATCTGCATTGAAAGTGATTCATTATTGCTAAACCAGAAAAACTGTTTCTGAGCCTCTTTTAAAAATGAACTGGCAATCTCGTATATTTTCAGTGCGATTTCATTATTTTCAATGAAATCTTTCAAGATTTCCTGCCTGTATATGATTTCATCAATGGAATCAGCACTGTTAAGGAGAAATGCTGTAGAATTTTTAAGAAGGAATTCATCACCGGATGCCATGATGTTAAGTATTGGTTTTAGGCCCAGATCATTTATCAGTGCATTACTGTTCCAAGGGAGCGTATCAGTATGATGTTTTATTCCATTATAGTCTAGAAGATATGTTTTTATCATGAAATTCTCCTCCTTAACATCTCATACGTGACCCCGTATTTCTCCGCCAGTGCCTTAGCATAGGCCATGCCGTCAGATTTTGTGGGTAATATTCTATAGGTTCTCATCTCTGGATTTTTTTTGTCAACCTGGCTAACATAACTTCTGGTTCCCGGCAATTCAGCCAGTTCATGTATAAACGTTACGTAAAGGCATAAAGAACCCTTTTCACGTATTTTCCCTATTATGTTTTTACCGATTTCTATACCATCCTTGAGTGTTGTAGAACTTAGCATCTCATTGACAATAATAAGGCTTTTACCGGTTGCATTATCAAGTATGTAATGCATTCTTTCCAATTCTTCCTCCAGTCTTCCAATAGCATTTTCTGGAACCTCAGATTTCTCAAAATGTGAGTATATTCTATCAACTTTTAATATGCTTGCATTTTTACCGGGGATGGGGAATCCAAGCAGGGCGAGATAATGTGCCTGTCCAAAGGCTCTAGCGAAGGTGGTTTTGCCTCCATTATTTGGTCCTGTAACAATAATTATACGTGAATCTTGATCAGCCATAATGCTATTTAGAACTGGGATCCTCTTATGATCGGCAAGTTTTTTCGCCAGTGCAACATCAAAGAAATCAATGCAATACATTCTCTGTGGGTCCTGTTGTATCTGGGGAATGCAGAATGAAAGCCCGTTTTCTTCCATTGGCTCTATATATTTTAAATATTTTAGGTAAAAATCAATTTCATGCATGAACCGGGCTATAGTAGGCTCCAGAAAATTTAATCTTCTTCTGTAAAATTCCTTTAACCTGTTAAATTGCTTCGGGTAAAGGGATGATACCAGTTCAACAAGGGCTGCCTCAACATGGCCAAATCCATATTTTAAATTCTTTCCAGAATCTACAATGTCTCCATCAAGAAATTTGGAAAATATTTTCTCCACTTCTGTGGCATAATTATCGGACTCCTGATCTTTTCGTACAGTTATTTTTACACCCTTGATTGTCATCATATACTTGATAGAAGAAAGATCCATTTCCAGTTCTCTAGTTTCATCTTCGAGAGATTTGAATTCCTTTGATTCCATATACTGTCCAATATATTCTCTAATACCTATTAGTCCCTCTGATACTATGGAAGGTTCATTCAATTCATTATATAAATGCTTAAGGGCATTGCAGTAAATGTAAACAGAATCCAGGAGCCATCGTTCTCTTTGGAGGTTGTATAAATCACCTAATTTCCCAATATTGTAGAAAATGGTGGATGATGTTTCGGAAAATTGTTTTATAGCATTAAATATTTGTGGACTTCGTAAATCATTAAAAATTTGCTGCCTGTATAGGATATCCTCTATGCTATCTAATGGTTTATATAATACTTCTTCAAAATCCTGGTTATTTGTGTTTCCCAGAATGCCTTTAAAGATTATTTTAAGCGACAAATCTTCAAATAACTCATTTTTATGGTCAATTTCATCAATGGCTTTATTACTCCTGAATATTATACTTTCAAATGTCAATGTATCACTTCCACTCTATTCTGCAGGAGTCATCAGCATCGTGGCAGTTAATGGAACTCCATCCATATTATTATCATAATTATGATTCCGGATTTAACATTTGCGAGTGGCAATCCTATTTTCGTAAGCTGGGAGATAAAAGTGAGTGAAAAGTTTCTACCTGGCCATATAATACTAGACACATAGCCCACGATCTCGAAAAGTTGGAACACCCTATACAGTTAGTAATCTCTCATTTTATCAATGTTGTAAATTACTGGAAAAAGGTATTTATCAGTGATGCCATAGTAGATTTTCTAATATAATGGTAATGACTATTGCACAATACATTCAACGTCAATATATTGCATACAGAATGCGATAATGATTACTTTCACATCCAAATTCAACATTCCGAAATTCATCAACAGAAGAAAAACCATGACATTAAGGGAGAAATAGAAAAAGTTTCCAGGATACCTATAGACAGTGAGGATTCCAGTCTATAAAAGCACTATACCAGGATATCAGATTCACGAAGGTATTTACTATCATCTATTGAAATGGAGCCTTTTTTAAACTTGTTAAGATGTTTATGACAATACATAGGTTTATATGCACTTTCAAATTTTGAATGTATGGTTGATGAAATAAGTTCCTTTGAAAAGGAAGCAAATAAGAATTATGGCAAATTAAGTGAGAATTTTCCAAAAGGCAGCATAAATATACTTTCTCCAGACATTCTGAATATCCTGATCACAAATGCAGGAAAGTCAAACAATATAGATTATAAGTCAGGTGACACTACGTATACAGTCACATTTAGCAGTTATACGAAATTGGATAAGGATGGCATGGTGGGCGTGTATTCGGACTTGCCAGAAGATTTAGATATAAGGGAGATAACATTCATAGTAACCGGCTTCCATGCAAAATGGGATACGGAAGTAACCTTCTCAAAGGAATATATGAGTGTGATGCCTGACAGAGAATTGAAGCATCTTATAAATTTTCAAAGAGCAATATTGAAAACCGGAATTATAAAATAAGGCTCATTAGGCCATACAATTCCTTTTAATCTATAATTGTTTAGTTTATAGATGAAGCATGATTGAAATATTTTACTATAAAGGAAGGAAAGAGGAGCCAACTAAAGAATAACACATCGTGGAATGTCTAGGAGACTTATGAAGACGGTTTTAATTTCTTCCACTCTGCATTGGGAAAAATGAATTAGACATGATCATGGAGAAAAGGGATATGGTTTAATCTCCATGCAGCAGAATTAGGCCCAACCTTACACGCCCTTATCTCTTAATCAACTTAAAATCCAATGAATGAAAATTATACATTTCAAAAGAGTTCCGGATTCTCTTGTTCTACTTTTTTCATTGCTTTGTTAAAACTATCCATTATTTGTATTACAATTAGAGAGGTAAATACCATAATGATTCCTACGATAGTAATTATATAAGGGAAATAGAGGAATTTTGATAGGTATCCAAAAACAAATGCCATAACAGGTGAGGCACTGACAGAAAACATGGCTGTAAGGGAATTAAATTTTCCAGTAATGCTGCTGGGTATGGAATTCATTATCATTGTTTCAATATAAATATTAATAAAAGCCAGAATTATTCCTAAGACAAATGTTCCAATTCCATCCAAAATAGGTACTCTATTAAAGGAAATTAGTACGAATATTCCTCCCACAATAAAAACATAAAATGCCAGAAGCTTATTACTGTTCAGGTAACCTTTGAAAAAGGATTGCATAGATATTAAACCACCCACAAGCATGCCAGCAGGAAATCCTGCTATGAAAAATGTATAGTAGATTGATGTGGCATGCATTACTATGTAAATGAGGCCCGATGCAAAAACATCCAGAGCAACAAAAAGACCATTTAATAGCATAGTCAGTAAAAGAAATGGTATTATATTTTTTATGATTTTAATGGTGCCCCCAAATCCATTTTTGACTAGGCTGCGGTGTGATACCCTTATTGTTCCCGAAATAAATACCATTCCCATTGCTAACAGTGAAATTCCTATGAGTAGATCGG
>JAKBQO010000045.1 GCA_021835185.1 Thermoplasmata archaeon | reverse complement strand
AATCGGTAACTTAACAAAGATAGGGAAAACTGCAAGTGTAAATGAGGAAAGATGGAACTATACACAAACAGACTTCATGAACTATTACAACAATTTCTCAAAAACCAGCAATGCTTCAGAACAGAAAGTACTGGTTAATAATATGGCAAATATAATGTTGAACCAGATGCCAATGATACCACTAGTATATTCTGCCGATTGGTATGAATACGTTAACAGTTCTATTGGAGGATTCCCCAACCAAAACAATTCGTACTGGATACCTATGCCATGGTATCCAGGGCCTATGGAAGTTGTAATGCTACATCTTTATTCAAAACAGAATATTAACACAACAAGCTATAAAGATTATTACATTGTAGCCGGAATTATTGCAATAGCCGCCATAGCAGGGATATCATCTATATACATAAAAAAGAGGAGGATGAAAGACAATTAAAGTGAATATGATGATACCCTATAAATATATTTTTAAAAAGATCATTGCGTTTCTAGCAGTTTTATACGGAGCAATAACATTAAATTTTTTATTACCCCGACTAATCCCTGGAAATCCAGCAGAAATTGTGTATCTATCCATATTAAAGCAAGGCGGTGCATCAATAAATCCTATATATGAGCATCAGCTTGAGGCCGAATATGGTATATCACATGCACCTATGTATATCCAGTATTTTCAATACTTAAAAGATTTAGCAAATGGAAATCTGGGTGTTTCCATAGCATTTTTCCCGGAGCCTGTAAGTTCAATATTAAGAGAAGCGTTACCATGGACGCTGTATCTGGTAATAAGTTCAATAGCTATATCATTTTTTATCGGTAATCGATTGGGACGGTATGCAGGCATTAATAGAAACACGGTTAAGGACTTATCAATTGATCTCTTTTCAATGTTCATGGCATCTTTCCCTGCGTTTGTTCTCGCCTTTATAATACTTGATGTATTCTCTGTGAGTGGTGGTGTATTTCCCATTGGTGGTGCATATAGTTCAACAGTAAATATAGGATTCAATTTACCATTCATAATAAGTGCAATATATCACTCGATTTTACCTATATTAACAATAGTATTGACATCTATAGGTGGATGGGTGTTAGGCATGAGAAATAATATTATCCCTAATGTTAACAGTGATTTTATAAAATTTTCCGAAACTCTTGGTTTAAGGAAAGAGCAGATAAACAGAATAGCATATAGAAATGCAATATTACCAAATTTAACCGGATTTTCAATGTCAATAGGCCTGTCAGTGAGCGGTGTTATAATAGAAGAATCAATTTTTTCATATCCTGGTGTTGGCCTGTATATGATGACGGCAATAGATTCTCTAGATTACCCCCTGATTCAGGGTATATTTTTGATGGTAATTATAGCAGTATTAGTAGGTAATGCAATAGTTGATATATTATACGGATTTTTTGACCCCAGAATAAGGGAGGAGGGAGAATAATGAATAATGACGCATCTAAAGATAGTTTCTTAAATAAAGTTCAATTACAATATCACGGAATAATAAAACCTCTGAAACTGTTGTTAATTAACAATAAGGCGAAAGCGGGATTTGTAATATTGGTTGGAATGATAATTTTTAGCGTGCTTGGCCAATTTTTTGCACCATATAATCCAAATAAATATGAGTTTGCAAGATCTGCACCACCAACATATGCTCATCTACTGGGCACAACTGTATATGGCCAGGATGTTTTTTCACAGCTATTTTATGGTGCAGCACCAACATTACTTGTAGGTTTTGCAGTTGGCTTTATGGGTACATTTATATCCATTTTTGTTGGCATAAGTGCGGGTTTCGCATCAGAAAGAGTAAATAATATTGTTTCTGGGGTCATAAATATATTTCTAATAATACCAGGTGTCCTATTGATTATGCTTTTTGGCTCGTATTTTCTTGGCATTCACGAATCCCTCGGGTATTTACCAACAATACTGATACTTGTAATAACCGGATGGGCATTTGGTGCAAGAACTTTCAGATCGATAACTTTATCAATAGCGAAGAGAGATTTCATATTATCATCAATGCTAATAGGCGAATCCAGATTAAGTATAATATTCAGGCAGATTATAAGGGCCATATTTCCGGTTATAGTATCAAACTTTTTCTTCACAGCTATGTACGGCACACTTGGGTTAACTTTTGTAGAATATTTAGGCGTTGGGAACCTTTTACAGATAAATTGGGGTACAATGCTCTATTGGGCAATAAATAATGAAGCATATCTTACCGGATTATGGTGGTGGATTTTACCCCCAAGCTTCATGATTTCAATACTAATGTTTTCATTTATACTGTTAAATTTTGGTATGGATGAAATTGGAAACCCTTCATTGAGGAGATTTGATAGCAAAAAAAATAAGAAAGGTGAAATTAATGAGTATACTGAGAACTGAGAACTTATCTAAAATATTTATTTCAAAAAAAGGAATTATAAAGGGCAGAAATGTCGTAGCACTTGATAATGTTAATATAGAATTGAATGAACGAGAATTAATCGGCATTGTTGGTGCAAGTGGAAGCGGTAAAAGTACTCTGGCGAAAATATTTGTTTTACTATATAGACCAACATCTGGGAGCATATATTTCAATGATGAAAATATTACTAAATATAAATCAGGAAAAATTAAAAAATATAGAAAAAATATACAGATGGTTTTTCAGGACCCATACGCATCACTGGATCCAAATCATACAGTGGAATGGCATATCAAAAGGCCCTTAATTTTAATAAAATATAAAGGTGATATAAACGAAAGGATAAATCAATTATTGAATATGGTTACGCTGGATCCGCCGGAATATTATAAGAACAAATTCCCACATCAATTATCGGGTGGCCAGAGGCAAAGGGTTTATCTTGCAAGGACACTGGCAGTTGAACCAAAAATATTGATTGCTGATGAGCCTGTATCAATGCTTGACGTTTCCGTAAGAATAGATATATTAAACCTATTAAAAACTATCCGGGATAATCTGAATTTAAGTATAATCTATATTACACATGATTTGAATACCGTAAGTATGATTACTGATAGATTATATGTGATGCACGATGGGAAAATAGTTGAGGAAGGCAATACAGATAATATAATAAAAAATCCCGTGGATCGGTATACTAGAGAATTAATAGAATCTGCACCTAATCCATATAAGAGGATATAAAATGTACAACTATGTTCTTGAAGTTAACAACTTAAATGCTGGATATTACATGGAAACCGGTTTTGCAAAAATTCTAAAAAATATAAATTTCTCTGTACAGAAAAATATTATACTTGGAATTGCAGGAGAATCGGGTTCTGGTAAAAGTACATTGGCTTCATCATTATATAATTCCTTAAAGTATCCTGGGAAGATTACTGGAGGAAATATAATATTCAATGGAATTAATATCTTAAATGCGAAGCCCAATGACCTGAGAAAACTGAGAGGCGTAAAATATTCTTTTATACCACAGGCGGCAATGAACGCATTGAACCCTGTTAAAAAAATAAGATTTCAGTTCTATGATATGATGATGGCTCATAATATAAATAACGAAAATGAACAGGATAGAAAAATCGATGAAATATTAAAACTTGTAAGACTTAATAATAATGTTCTAGATAACTATCCACATGAATTGTCAGGAGGCATGCGGCAGAGGGTAGTGATAGCAATGGCATTGATTTTATCTCCAGAACTTGTTATACTTGATGAACCAACCACCGGTCTCGATGTGGTTGTCGAACACAATATCCTTGTTGATATAAAAAAAATACAGAGGAGCCTCGGAATGACAATGATATTTATTTCCCATGACCTGTCAATATTATTTGAAATATCAGATGAGATGATAATGATGTATTCTGGTGAAATAGTCGAATCTGGTTCCTATGATAGTTTATTGAATAGCCCTGCACACCCATATACCTATTCACTCGAAAAAAGCATACCGAGAATTGGGATGAAGATAAATAAGGAGTCAATAATAAAAGGAAGCACTATAAATCTTTCAAACAGGGAAAACAGTGGCTGTTATTTTTATGATAGGTGTATATATGCAGAAAATCAATGTTCGCTTGCACATCCAGAGCTCCGGTCAATAAACATGGAACATCACCTGTACAGATGTTTTAGATACCCGGCATGGAAAAAAATGATATAATAAATATTAAATATAAAATTCTGATAATATATAAATGGATGCGGATTTATTCGACGAATTAAAACGTTTTGGGTTATCAAACTATGAAATAAAGATCTATAAAACTTTATTATTGAAAGGTCCAAATACAGCCACAGGAACAGTTAAAATAGCGGGGGTACCTCAACCCCGAATATATGACCTATTTTCATCCCTGGAGGGAAAAGGTTTCGTTGACACAGTAACGGGGAAAAGGCATTTATACCGGGCAGTTCCTGTTTCCCAAGTATTAAGACGTGAAATTATATGGCTTGACAATTATGTGAATGAGTTTGAAAGCTATGTTGAAAAACACAGGGAAACTGAAGATTTAAAGGAACCATATATATGGTTTGTCAAGGGTAATAAAAATGTAACCGAGCGAATAATATCAATGATTTACTCTGCTAAAAATGAAATTATAATGGCATTATCACATGATTCATTTGTTAACGTACGAAAATTTATAAACTCAGCTTTAAAAAAAGGCATTACTGTTGCACTTGTACTTTTCGATGATACAAATGACAATGAATTAAAAACAGTGCCTCCCGGAGTGATATTAAAAAAACGTTTAGAAAAGCCCATGGAAATGGTACTTGTTGACAGAAACTTCATTTTGTCAAATTTAAAAAGTGGTATAGAAAATATGGATTACTCAATATATCTTGAGGAAGACCAGCTGTTACATGTTTTAAGTTATTATTTTTTTTACGATATCTGGCTACCATCAAAATATATAATTTATCCTGAAAACTTTATTCATTATAAATTAAATAATATATGGCTGACATGCGATATTATAGATTATTATCTTACTAATAATATTAAATTGAAAGCCGATTTAAATGGTATAATTAATAATAAAAATATTTCATTAAAATGTGAAATAATTAAAACAGAACGAATTAACGGAGTGAGACAAACATTTTTTGTAAAGGATGATAAAAATACCTATTCTGTTGGGGGCAAATCCGCTCTCAGAGAGGATATAAAACTTATAGATGTTACAATATCCAGATTATCTACCTAATACTATCAAAAAAAGTATTCTACAAATATTTTAATAACAAAAATCAATAAAATATTATGGTTCCAAATAATTTTAAGTTTGGTTTTTCAGAGTGTGGATTTCAATCTGAAATGGGTTTGTCTGGTACGGATAATAACTCTGACTGGTTTATATGGTCAAACGATAAAAGAAACATTGAAAAACATTATGTGTCCGGTGACCTGCCTCAAAACGGTGTAGCCTATTGGGATTTATATAAACAGGACCATGATAATGCAGACAAATTAAATATAAACGCTGCAAGACTTGGAATCGAATGGTCAAGAATCTTTACGGAATCAACAGAAAATATAGAAGTTGATATAAAATATGACAATGACGATATAATAAATATAAGTATAAATGATGAAACAATAAGGAAATTGGATGAAATTTCAAATAAAGATGCAATAAAACGGTATATGGATATATTCAAGGATTTTAAATCAAGGAATAAATTTTTAATTATAAATCTTTATCACTGGACAATACCAAAATGGCTGAATGATCCATCCAAATTTTCAGATAATGATAAGCAGAGAGCAATAGGTGGTTGTTTTAACAATCATATAATTATAGAATTTACAAAGTATTGCGCATACATTGCCAGCAAATTTGATAATATAGTAGATCGCTGGTCAACAATGAATGAGCCAAACATGGTGTATCAGGGTTGCAGTGTTGACAGTTCGTATAATGGCATATCCGCAAGAAAAAAGAAATTTGCAGAGGCACATGCCAGGGCATACGACGCCATAAAGCTATATTCACAAAAACCTGTGGGCATAATATTTGCAAATGGTGATATCCAATCTATAGATGGCGATAATGATATAGTTGATAAGGCTAAATTTTTTAACAGGTATTCCTTTTTTGATTCCATAATTAATGGTGATTTGTCATGGTACCACGAATTAACAAACGATGGAAAACCAATAAAAACACGTAGTGATATGAAAAACAAAGTTGACTGGCTTGGACTGAATTATTATAGCAGGGATGTTATAAAAAGAAATGACTCAGGTTGGGAAATATTAAAAGGTTATGGCCATTACTGTGGGGATATCAAAAATTCTCTGGATAATAGGTCAGTGAGTGATACCGGTTGGGAAATATATCCTGAAGGCATATATAATATAATAATGGATTATCATAATAGATATAAAATACCTATAACTATTACTGAAAATGGATTAGCTGATGATATGGATAGATACAGGTCTAATTACATTTTATCACATTTTTATAATATAGAACGTGCAATAAGCGACGGTGCAATAGTAGAAGGTTACTATCACTGGTCATTGACAGACAATTATGAATGGGCATCTGGTTTCTCAAAAAAATTTGGCTTATTTAAGGTAAATATGGAAACAAAGGAAAGGTATATGAGGCCGAGTGCACTAATTTATAAGGAAATAATAGATAGCCACGGTGTTCCTGATAACCTTAAATGGATATCCAGATATAAAATATAACACCTTAAATGAGTTCTTATGATTAACGGAAGTGAGAAATCAAATAATGGGAAATCAAAGGGTATAATAAAAAGGAAGTAACGCTTTAAATGATATTAAATAATAAGGATACTATACTGATGATAGGTGATTCTGTGACAGACTCCAATCGTGAACGCCCTGTTGGCAGATATCTCTGGGGCTTAGGCAATGGATATGTTTCTTATATAGATGCCCTTTTAGGTTATTTATATCCTGATATTGACCAGAAAATTGTAAATATGGGAATAGCGGGCGACACTATTCGAGACTTAAAATATAGATGGAATTCCGATGTTATAAGTCAAAATCCGGACTGGGTGTCTATCATGATTGGAATTAATGATGTATGGAGGCATTTTGATCAGCCATCCGATCACCTTTCCTTAATATCTCCTGTTGAATATGCAACAACCATAAACACATTGATAAAAAGAACTATTCATCACGTAAAAGGTATTATATTAATGTCACCTTTTTATATCATAGCATCTTTAGACAATGTAATGCGTCAGGAAACACTGTATTATGCGCACATAATGGAATCAATAAGCATCCGGTATAAAACTCGATTTGTACACACACAGGCATGGTTAGATGCATACATGCGTGGAACTGGCGCGAAACGATTATCCAACGACGGGGTACATCCAAATCCACTTACCAATATGATTTTGGCCAATGCATGGATTCACGAGGGAATGGATGGATAGCGATATTCAGGCATAATACTACTTTCAAGCAAGTTATGCCAGTAAATCCTGAGTACATCCTTGTTCCGGAAGGACTTGTGTAACAAGGTTGGGAACGCCTCTATGCTCCGGTAGAGCACAGGTAAAAGGCTCAGGAAAGATTTGCTGGCAAGCACTCCACTGACAGCTCCTTGCGGGAACGGAGCACAATAGGGAAGTTGACCTCAGGGAACAACCCCAACCAGTCCTTTCAAATGATGGCATTGCCCTCGCCAGTCGGGCAGAAGCTTATTTATACATCCCTCGGTGTTGCCACCGGAGCCCCTCAGACAGCCTTAGACACAATCCATGCGAGTCAGGTGGTTTTTATTATAAAAATAATAAGAGAATAGTATATAGACACGTTGCAATTCCTCCTATGGCTAAAGCTATAGATCCCTCGCCAATTGATCGTGAAACCTGGATAGAAATGGCAAAAGAAACACTAAAAAGCTGCGTAGAAACGATTAATTCACCGTACAATATTTAATTTTCAAGCCATTTTAAATGCAATTTAATACACTATACTTTATATACCTTTAATGTGATAAAAATATATATGTGCAGATACCTAGCAATACATTATTCTGTAATCCTGTTTACATTGTATATTTCTATTGCGGGTAAGCTTCGGCAATTACGCCATTTGAAATTCTGTAAATTCTTAGATATTATTCGTCCGTAATAACATTTAAACATATTTAAATAAATGTTTAACATAATATGTCAGGCTATGTCTTATATGAAAAATAATAGGATGTGGTAAGTAAAAGTAAAGTATTAAAGGTGAAGTTTAAATGTATATTTTAGCAGTAATATCAACTATAGTTATTTTGATTTTAAGCTTAGGGCTGTCGATTTTAATTTCCTCAAATTATATAAGGAAGAAACAATTAAATTTACTGGCATGGACCCTAGGACTCTGGGTATTTTCAATTTCAGTAGCGCTTGAAGTTGTATTCTCAACAAATTATGAGACATCTCTGTTGATGAAATCATATCTAATTCTGGTATCAGTACTTGTGGAACTCCTTGCCCTCGGGTCAGTTCTGCTTCTTAAAAAGCATAATATTACAATTTATTATGGCATTTATATGATAATATCAACTGTTTTCGTTATAGTTTCTGCACTAATTTCCCACGTGGGAGATATAGTAACCCATGGTGTTGTATATGGGGTCCTCCCTATATTAATATCCATATCGTCGATAACTGTAACATTCCCGGCAGCTATTCTGCTTATCTTAATCTCTCTGAGCAGTTATGTTAAGACAAAGAATCCAAAATTGTTAAGCATTGTTGTAGGAGTTATAATAGTGAGCGTTGCAGGTACATTATATATTGTTGAATTCCCGGCTTTTCTATACTACGCAGAATTCTTCGGTATATTGCTTCTATGGATAGGTTTTGTGGATTTCAAGGTACTGAAAAGCCTCTTTAAAACGCATAATAATATTGCCCCGAAAAAAGAATAAGTTATTGAAATACCATAAATCCAGGGATTTCGAATAATATTAATGAATATTCAATAGCTTATAAAATTTATATATACTAAAGTGTTCCTTTCCCTTAACTCATATATACTCTTTAACATATTTGTCCGGGCCGTAGGTGTAATCGGTGCGGCTTCATAGTATGTTTTCGGGTATGAAACCGGGGAAAATATACCTGTAGAAGAAATAAATGCGTAAACATCAGGCATGTTAATTTACCATATTTAATGGCTAGAGCAATTACATTCAGTTAAAAGAATAATCACACAATTCAATTTGATGTAATTTCCATAGTTTAATAGAAAAAATTTATCTACTTTTAGCGATATCAATTGTTATTAAATGGATAATACAGTAGAAAATCTGAGCAGGGCTGGAATTGGATACATAAAAAGAGGTTCTATATATGCAATTATCGTTGCTATTCTGGACATTCCCCTATATATTCTGGAATTCCTGTTTATATCCCGGTTCACAGGAATTATAAATTCGGTAACATCAAATGGCCTGCATATGCCCGCAGGAGAGTATTATATATTTTACACATTAATGTTAATAAGCCTTGCTGGCTTAATTATATTGACATTCGGCATAGCCAATTATAGAGAAGGATTTCGAAATTTCAAGGGTCTGGATACATGTTTCTCCAAACCATTTTCATATTCAAAATATGTTATTATGTTATATATTATATTTATTATTGTTTATGTATTTATACTCGCATTCTTGCCAGCTTCTAACCAAAACATTCATTTTCCAGCCCTTTCTTCATCCAGCACATTAGCACATGTTTTTCTGGTGCTTTTACTTATATCGGCGTTAATTGTTTTAATTATTTCAGTGCTGGCTTTAGTTGGGTTTATATACATTCTTATCGGTTTATATAGGTTTTCAGGAATGGTACACCAGGAAGTTGGAGAGTTAGGTGCAATACTATATATTATCCCTATTGCAAATATTGTCTCACCATTCTTAATCTATGTTGCATCGTCAAGAGCTGAAAAATTGAGAGTTCCAGATGAATGAGACCCTCTTTTTGCCAATAGAATAAAAATTTCATGAAAAGATTAATAGAAATACGATTATCAGGTATTATGGCCGGTAGATTAGACGGAATACCAATTATATCTGAGAAAGAGAAACCTGAAAAACCCGTTTTTTGCATAAATTATGTAGATAAATCATATGACCCTATGGAAGATTTTTCAATATATTCATATGGAAAGTGGGTAAAATCACATCCTGTACCTGAAGACAAATACGTGTATGACGCATCCACTGAACTTATGGAATGGAATAACTTTATACTTGGGAAAATTTTAGAATCATGTGCACGAAATAGCCAGAACCCTGCGGAAAGAGCCCTGGGTGATTTCTACATATCTATTATGGATGTGGATGGAATTGAAAAGAATGGTTTTAAGCCAGTTAGCAGATTTATGGAAATAATTGATAGGATAGATAGCAAAAACAATATTATTGAAACTTTTGGAGAATTCAATACTA
>JAKBQO010000044.1:1465-10541 GCA_021835185.1 Thermoplasmata archaeon | reverse complement strand
AATTTTATATCATATCTAGGTAAGTATATATTTTATAATGTATATTTCCTTATTTCAAAAAACTTAAGTATAGTTTATTATATTATTATATATGCAACAATCGGATTTTTATGGAGAAATAAAAAGAGTTGTAAAGAGCCACACAGCAACTGATAATGATTTCATCAATAGATTTTCCAGAGGTGATATTACCGATGAGGAATTTAAAAGATTTTCTATTGAGTTTTACCATTTTACCAGGGAATGGCCAGAAATACTGGCAAAATTGCTGGTAAGCACAGAGAATGAAAACGACGCATACGAATTGACAGGCATTCTGGTTTCCGAACTTGGGAGCGGTGATTCAGGAAAAAGGCATGAGTTGCTTTACAGAAGATACCTGAGATCTATTGGCTTTAAGCCAGAAGAGCTTGTAAAAAAGGAACAGCTTTCTACAACAAAGGGATGGCTTGACGGAATGAGAGAATATTTCTCCTCTGACCACGCAAAGGCTCTGGGAGCTGAATTTGCACTCGAAAATATGGCAATACCAATGTGGGATAAACTTCTGCCAGGACTAAAGATTATGAAAGAAAGGAAATATAAAGATATGGATATGCTTTATTTTACATTCCACCGGGAACTGGAATCAACCCATGAAGACGCTATGGAAAATGTAATAGGAGTACACAGCAACGACCAGAAAGAACAATTTATCTCCAGTGCAAAGGGAATGCTTGACCTTGAAGAGAAATTCTGGCTTGGCCTTGCCGATAGAAAATAATTCTACATACACAAAGTTTTTATAAATTTCAATTTTCACTATTGAAGAATAAAAGCATATTTTTTGTTTGCTTAGAATTTGTTAATTAATTTTATTAAAATTATAAAATTATTATTTCTGGTTTGCCCCTTTTGATTTTAAGGCCCTTGCTGAAAAGTATATCGCGCCTGATATTATTATCATTATAACATCAAGTAGGATACTGTCTATTGCTGATGCCGTCCATGGAAGCCTTTCATTAAATATCGGGGCTATACTTATTCTTGACTCTAATAGTAATATAGTATCAAGTATATAGAATATAAAAACAGGCAAGTAGAATTCTTTTTTATCACTCACATATATCATTGCAGATACTATTGCAATTGCAATAACAAATCCGAAGAATGCTTTTACTATATATGGCAAAGTTAGCCCTAATAAAGTCATATGTATTCCAGCCCATATAGCTGAGCCCAATATCCCCAGCCATCTTAAAATATCAATTGCCTTATTTGTTGCCATGTATTGGTTATGGAAATCAATTTATAAATATTTTTCTGTACAATTATCAGAATTTTGTGTTGAAGATAAATAATTCATGAAATACCTATTTCATAGCATTGCAAATTGTTCTGCAATAAAAAGAAATAAATGAGAATAAATTGTGTGTGAACTGTATGAAAATTATCAGTTGTCTTTATTCCAGATCGTATGGTTATGCTGTGTATTAGATGGCACAAAAATGTAATTTTTTATATAATAAAAAAAATTAAGTTTAAAATATTCAATCTTTTCCTGCTTTCCATGAATACATATAATTTTTATCCTTTACAGATTCAGCTTTTTCCGTTGGCATAAGCCATTTATATGACTCTACCATAATTGCAACTTCGTCCGTTTTTGTTTCTCCCAGGCTATTTTCCACAACTCCGGGCTGTGGCCCATGGATTATCCCGTGCACATGCATGGTTATTGATTTCTCTCCTATGCCCTTTCTGCTCATAAAGTTCCCGGAGGAATAGAATATGAGTTCATCCGAATCAATATTATTGTGGTAATATGGTATGGGTATTGCCCTTTCATGGAAGTCAAATAATCTCGGGAGGAAAGCCCCTATCATAAAATGGTCTGCTTCGAACACTGTGTGGACAGGCGGTGGCATGTGCAATTTACCTACAATAGGTGCAAATTTGTCTATATTTATTGTAAATGGGTACAGATAACCATCATAGCCCTCTAAATCCAGTACAGGGTAAGTTCTGGAAATGTTAAGATAGTAACTGCCGTAGTCAACCATTATATGGTATTCGCCAGGAGATTCAGTGCTTTCATGAAATTCCGGGATTTCAATATCCCTTGTGTAATATGGCATGCCCTCTTTTATCTGCCCGTATTTATTCATGTAATGTGCAGGTATATCCATATGGTCTGATGAAATTGTGAAAAAGAAGAAAGACCGCTTATCCATAACTGCGCGGTATGTTGTTCCCCTTGGAATATAAATGAAATCCCCCTTCCTGAATTTCAGCGTGCCAAATGGCGATTCGATGGAGCCTTTGCCGGATTGTACATAAAAAACCTCATCGCAGAGGGCATTCCTGAAATAGGTATCAGGGCTTGTATCTGTATCTATTATTCCTGTGCTTGTGGAATCATTATAGAAAAGAGTCTGCCTGCCTGTGTAGAAGTTATTGAGCTTTCCAAGCATTCCGGTCTTTATATGCCTGTGTTCTACAAGATCTACACTGGATAATTTTTCCCTGTATTCCACAGAGGTTTTTTCAATTTCTGCCGGATCATATTTGTGGTATAGCAATGAATATTTTCCATCAAATGCCTTCAATCCAAATAGCTCTTCCTTAAAAATATGTGACCTGTCATCGTATGTATGGCGCTGTTCAGGCACCTTCCCTTTTTTTACATAATAAACCATTTACACCACCCTGTTAACTAAATTGCCTAATTGCGGAGATTCAAGCCTCACCTCATCCCCGGCCTTAAGCCAGCCATATTTCTCCGGGCCAAGTTCAAGAATGCAGCCTGTGCCAAATGTCCCGCTACCTATTACATCGCCGGGCAACAGAGGCACTGATTCAGATGCCCGTTCCAGCAGTTCTGAAAAGCTAAAATAAATATTCTTTAAATTATTTTGCGAGTATAATTTTCCATTAACATAGCCCTTAAGATCTATATTGATTTTTCCGCCTTCTGATTCACTGAGTATTTCATCCTTTGTCACAAGGAATGGCCCGAATGACGTAGCATAATCCTTTCCCTTGGCAGGTCCGAGCATTACTTTCATCTCTTCCTTCTGGATATCCCTGAGGCTCCAGTCATTCATTGTTATGAATCCGAATATGGCATCCATGCAGTTTTCATGGCAGTCAATCGTCCTGTTTCCTATGACAGCAGCAACTTCCATTTCATAGTCAAAGGCCTTGCTTTTTTCAGGATATTTAATTTTATATCCCGATGGGTAAACATTGGGTGTACATGAAAAGTAGAAAACTGGAAAATCGTACCATTCTTTAATCATATCCAGGCCCTTGTTCTTTCTTGCATTTTTTACATGGTCTTCAAAGGCGTAGAAATCTCGCACCGACCTCATTCCCGGGATGGGTACACCATATTTTACCGCTTCCGGTTTTATGGCATACTTATCATCCAGCTTTAAATTTATAATTTTACTGTAGAGATTATAGAATTCCATCACCAGTTCATCTTCCTGCATATTCAGCATTGGAGCCATTTCATAATATTTTCCTTCATAGTATATGCAGTACCGGTAAGACCCGGAATATTCAATAAGGCAGATCTTCATAGATTGCCTCTCATAGCCTGGTCTCTTTCAATAGATTCGAAGAGAGCCTTAAAGTTCCCTGCACCGAATGATTTTGCCCCTTTCCTTTCTATGACTTCGAAGAATACTGTGGGCCTGTCTGTCAATGGTTTTGTAAATATCTGTAGCAGGTATCCATCATCATCACGGTCTACAAGTATATTCAGTTTTTTAAGTTCTTCAATATCCTCATCCACATTGCCTACCCTTTCGGTTAACGTATCATAGTAGGACTCAGGTGTCGGAAGAAATTGTATTCCATTTTCTTTCATCTTTGATACAGTTTCTATTATATTATCCGTTTTTAGTGCTATATGCTGCACTCCCTGTGAATTGTAATAATCTAAATATTCCTGTATCTGTGATTTTTTTAATCCCTGTGCGGGTTCATTTATTGGAAATACTATATTATCGTTATATTTAACAACCTTTGACCTGAGGGCAGAATAGTCAGTCCTTATCATTTTGTCATCAAATGTTACAAGCTGGCTAAAGTTCATATTTTTGATATAATAATTAACCCACTGGTCCATTTCACCTTCGTAGACGTTCCCAACAACATGGTCAACTTTGTATATTCCGGTGTCAGCAGCATGTGTATCTTCTTCCCTATACCCGGGGAGAAAGCCCTTATAATCCCCCTTTTCTATCATAGTATGTATTGTATCGCCATATGTTTGCATTACAGCCTTTCTGATTTTTCCATTATCGTCTTTCTCCTCTTTAATTGATGAAACTTTAATGTTTCTAGATTCCAGGTGTTTTTTTGTAAATTCTATATCATCAACTTCCAGTGATATATCCCTGACTCCATCGCCGTGAAGGCTTATTGAGTCGTTTATTTCAGAATGCTTTTCCATTGAACTGGAGAACACAAGATTTATGTCGCCTTTGCTCAATACATAGGAGGATTTGGCACGGTTGCCTGTTTCAAGGCCTGAGTAAGCCTTAAGGTCAAGCCCCAGACCCCTTTCCATAAAATATGACCAGGTCTTGGCACTGGAAACATAGAACTCTATATGATTTATTTTTTTAAAAAGTTCGTCGTTACTATACATAGAAGCTTATTTACATTATACAATATATATTTTACGGTAATTATATATGCATGAGAGTATCATGCACGAACATATATGCTTAAAGCAATTTATTTATATAAAGATATGTTGAAGCATTATGGATACAGGGGCAAAAAAACTCTGGGAACCAGTGAATGAATATAAAGAAAAATCAACAATGAATCAATTTTTAAATTATGTGAATACAAATAATCATACTAATATCAATAGTTATAAGGAGCTGTGGGAATGGTCTGTAAAAAATCCTGAAATCTTCTGGGGAGCACTTGCAGATTTCTCCGGACTGAATTTGGGGGAATACAGTTCTATATTATCTGGAAACAATGTAAATGCCAGATGGTTTGAAGGTGCAATGGTTAATTACGCCGATCGTGTGTACAGAATGCGTGATATGGAAAAAGCTGCGATTATTTCATATAATGAAGAAGGAAAAGAGCAGGTTATAACTTACCATGGCCTGTGGCAAAAAGTTTCTTCTCTCGCTGCATATTTTCAAAACAACGGGATAGCTGCTGGTGACACTGTCTGCGCATATATCGGGAATATACCTGAGGCTGTGATAGCTTTCCTTGCAACAGCGTCCATAGGGGCAATATGGTCGTCATGCTCTCCCGATTTCGGCATTAAAGGCGTTATAGAGCGATTCTCGCAGATTTCCCCTAAGGTGCTGGTAGTTTCCCCGGAATACTCATACAACGGCAAATTATATGACAGAACTGAAAATGCAATTAAAATTTTGAAATCACTTCCTGAAGTACGGATTGCAATAACTACCGGAAATAAAGAAATACATAATTTCACAAAGATGATTTCAATTCCAGACAGCAATGGTGATTTTATGCCGGTAAAGGTTGAATTTTCACATCCACTATGGATACTTTATTCCTCTGGTACTACAGGAAAACCAAAAGCAATTGTGCACGGACATGGTGGAATACTCCTGGAACATTTGAAGGTAATAATGCTGCATATGAATATTAGGGAAAATAGTGTATTCACATGGGCTACCACAACAGGGTGGATGATGTGGAATGTCCTTGTTAGCGGACTGCTGGCCGGTTCAACTATATTTCTCTACGATGGGAGCCTGTCATATCCTGATACAGGCATACTATGGAAACTATCCGAAAAATACGGTATCACACATTTAGGTGTCAGTGCTGCTTATATTGGAGCATTGATGGATTCCGGGATAAAAATTAAGGATCAGTATCAGCTGGATAAACTCGAGTTTATAGGGTCAACAGGCAGCCCATTATCCCCTGCTGCTTTTGAATTCGTATATAAACACATTAAAGGCAATGTATGGCTTTCCTCTTTAAGCGGTGGAACAGACCTCTGTTCTGCTATCTGCCTTGGTTCGCCTACACTGCCTGTGTATAGTGGCATGCTCCAGTGCAGAGGGCTCGGAGCACATGTAGAGGCACTTGATCCGGATGGGAAGCCAGTAGTCAATGAAAAGGGCGAGCTTGCAATAATGGATCCGATGCCAGACATGCCGGTATTTTTCTGGAACGACCCGGATAAAACACGTTACTATGAGAGTTATTATGACTATTATCCCGGCATATGGAGGCACGGCGATTATATTTCCATAGATGATGAGGGCAGGGTAATAATTTATGGCAGATCCGATGCAATATTGAACCGCAACGGTATAAGGATCGGAACAGGCGAGATATATTCATCCCTCAATGGGATCGAAATGGTGGACGATTCCATTGTTATAGGTTATACGGATTCCAGGAAAATATACAGAATAGCACTTTTTGTTGTTCTGAAAGGAAATACAGAACTTGATGATAATCTGGTTAAGACCATTAAAAGCAAAATCAGGGATGACCTTTCACCCAGGCATGTTCCTGATTATATTTTCCAAGCCCCGTCTGTGCCTTATACTTTAAATGGGAAGAAAATGGAGGTTCCGGTAAGAAGAATTCTTGAAGGCGAATTGCCAGAACATATCTTGAACAGGGATTCCGTTAAAAATCCAGATTCCCTGGATTATTATGTTGCAATAGGGAAAACTATTTTCTGATTTCCATGGCGTTATAATTTTATAGATATTGCATATGCACAGGTATGGCAAAAATCAATATTGAAAATGGAAATAAACCATATAACACTGAGAGCGACCTATCTTCTGTTTTTGGCCAGGATGACCAGCGGGGAAACCTGAACCTGATTGATAATATAAAGGTAATGAAATCACTTAAAATACCTGAGACTGGAAAAGTATATCGCATGTCACATACTATTTACAACGGAATGGCAGACAGGCCTACACATGGCCCATATTTCTTTGATATTATGTTGAGGCCCTATGATAATGGCTTTACGGAAAAATATGCCAATAAATATGGCCCTTCACTTGGCAGGCTTGAAATGTGTGACCATACCGGAACACATTTTGATGCACTGTCCCATATGGCTTATGATGGGAAGTTTTTCAACAACATCCCGGTAAATGATGTAATTACAAATACAGGCTATAAAAAGCTTGGAGTAGAAAATGCAGGGCCAATTATAACTGGTGGAATAATGGTTGATGCAGCCGCAGCCAGTGGTACTGATATTCTGGAGGGGGGTTACCCGATTACTGTGCAGGAAGTTAAAAAATTCCTGAAAGATAACAGCATAACCCCGGAACCAGGGGATGCAATGTTTTTCCATACCGGGGCTTCTTCAAAGTTTTCAAATCCAGGCAAATACGACAAATTTTATGATTCTTCTGCTGGAATAGGGTACGAACTTGCCAGGTATTTAAACGAACTAAAAATTTCAGTAACAGGGAGTGATACTCCTTCATCGGAAGTTGTTCCACCCGAGGATAGGAATACAAGATTGCCGGTACACCAGTATTTAATTGCCAAAGCTGGAATACATATAATAGACAACCTTAGCCTCCACAGAATGGCAAAGGACGGGGCTTACCGCTTCCTATTTGTATGCTCGCCCATACCTTTCATGGGAGCCACTGCATCACCTGTTTCCCCTGTTGCAATAGTATAATTTTATTTTACTTCCTGTTTCATTTTTTCATTTTTGTATAATTTGCCCGCACTATATTTTCTCATAAAGAGCGATGCAATGGCAACCTTAATTTCATATGACCGGGATTCCAGTGCTGGTGTATATAACAAAACCAGGTAATCTTTTAATCTGGCTACATTGCCACCAAAAATATTCAGCCTAATCCTTGTAAAGCTGATTTTATGCTTAATAATTCCACGGGTTTCTCTGGAGTGAAAAAGTGGAAGCATCTGAATATATGAATTGAGTATAATATTCAGGGAATTGTAGGAAAATTCCATGAAAGAATTGAAATCTGTGAAAGAATGTGTTACACTTTGATCTGTAACCCGGTAATACGTAAGTTCCCTGCTGTCAAGTTCCAGTTCCATCCCGGATTCCTTCGCATATAAATAAATCAATGTGTCAATGCTTTTTGATACCTTCCCAAATGCATCACCGTTAATGGTTTCCCTCCGGATAGATATTGAAGACATATTAAAATCGGGATTTCTGTTATAATAAGCCAGTGGTTTCCCATCTCTGTCTATCGCTGTAAAATTATTGTGCAAATAGCATAGATTTTTGTTCTCATTAAACTTTTTAAATACATATTCAAGTTTTTCCCGGTAAAACATATCATCATCATCCAGAAAGCACAGAATATTTCCCCTGGCAATACCCATAGCCTCTATTATTTTTCCGGAGAGTGTTTTATTTTCGCTATAAACATTAATAACATTGTGCTCTTCCGCGAAAGCATCAATATTTGTATCCTTGAAGTTTTTAACAATAATTATTTCGTACAATTGCCGGGATAGTGATTGCTCTGTAGATGACTTTAAAGCGTCCAGAACGTATTGCCTTCTATTATATGCAGTAATTATGACAGATATATAATTATTTGATTTCTCCATAAGGTCACCGGACTAACTATTTTACTGCACATATTTGTTAACATTTATACGGTTATTATGTGCATTGTTTCTTATATATTTCCATTACAGTATTATTTTTAAATCTTACCATGCAATTATTTTATAAATCTGAAAAGCCTGTCATAATTTCCTTTCTGTTCATTGTAAGCCATACGCTTTGCCATATATCTTAATGTGCTAAAGCGCTCCGGTATTACAGATATTATATACCCCATTTCCTCCTGGCTTATCAGGTGGAACACTTTGATTTCCACAAGATAGATCAAAAGTCCGGCCAGTATGTATATGAAAATATTTATCATTGTATATGGGAATAAGCCCTGTATCGTAAATATTATGCCGAACATAATTATAGCTGAAATCCATATTTTTATTACTCTGGAAATATCATAATTATTTACAGAAAACTTCCTGGCGTAATAATAAACTATGCTAAAATTAACTGCATTCATTGAAGAATAGG
>JAKBQO010000044.1:0-1455 GCA_021835185.1 Thermoplasmata archaeon | reverse complement strand
AGGCAATTGCGGCACCTATAATATTAAATCTTGGTATGAGTATAACTGATAGAATAATATTGGATGCCAGTGCAAAACCGGAAGAATAAAGAAATATTCTGGTTTTTCTTATACTGGAGATTCCGGATGCAAGAACTGTTGTGCCGATAAAAATAGATGTAATGAACATTATTATGATGAGCGGAATATAAGCTATTGTATAATCTGAACCTGCAAACTCATAGAGTATTATTCTAGAAAGTGCGGCTATGCCAAGTGCTGCAGGTATGTAAATAAGTGAGACAATGTTCAGGAGAATTCTGATACTTTTTCTGAAGCCTTCCTTATTGTCCAGTGAGAAGAAGGATGAAAGCTTTGGAATTAATAGGTTTGAAACTGGTACCACAAGGAATGTGGCAGCAGATGCTATGATCAGGGCAAAATTATAAATTCCCAGATATGAAAGGTTAATAAAATAAGAAACAACTATCCTGTCAATATATGTTGCGCTTGTTCCCATTATTGATGAAAAAAATAATGGAATAGAATAGTAAACAAGATTGCGGTAAGGTTCTTTAACCGCTTTTGTCTGCAACCCACTAAGCCTGTTATACACCTTATAAACAAAAATCATGAAAAGCAGGGCACTTATAATATTAATTGTTGCCAGCCCGGCTATCAGGTATACGGATTTTCCAGTAATAAAAAGCATTGAAAGCGGGAAGAAATAGGTAAAAATATTTATGAAAATGTAAATCAGTGAATATTTTTTATACTGATTTAATCCAAGCAGCATAGAACCGGATACATTGATCATGACAGAACCAGCTATTGCTATTCCAATAAGCTTTATTGATAGCACATAGGCGCTGCTGTGGAAAAATAATATTGCAATTTCACCTGCAGAGAAATACATAAAGCTAAAAGCCGCAAGTGCTAATATTATTGAAAATGAAATAGTTTGTTTCATTAACTTCATTACAGCGCCATGGTTTTCCCGTACAAGGTGGTAGGAAAGATAATGTTGCACACCATTTGAAAGCCCGAACACAAACACAACAGCCATTATGTTCATTATAGCGTATAGCAGGGATATTGAACCTACTACTGAAACAGGAAGGAGATGTGCTATGAAAAAATAAAACAGGCTGGAAGAAATAAACATAGAGGCAACTGCCGAATACTGAAATGTGACGCCAGAGCTAAAAGATTCAGTTATATTACCCAATAAGTAGGTATATAAATTCTAAATAAAAACTTATGCATAAAGATATGATCACTGACTGTCCTGTAATAGGCCTCATCCTTAATTTAAATACGGTTAAAACCGTTTATTTTAGGTATTTATTTTATTATTTTTTCATCAGTATATCACAGTTTCAACAGCACCCAATATAAATTAATGTGCAGAATACTTAATTAACTTTATGAATAATTGATACTGACAGATATACAGTTTATTTAAAATATCAATAA
>JAKBQO010000043.1 GCA_021835185.1 Thermoplasmata archaeon | reverse complement strand
ATGTTTTCTCCTGTATCATTTTTGTGCGCCTCATTCTGGGAATTAATACAGTAATATCATCATACGCTTAAAATGTTTTCCAGTGATTAATATTTATATAACCCTGTAAATATTTACTGATTACCTGTGTATAACGATTTTAACCATAACTTCACCAGGGCAATGAACGTGAACTGTTAATAATACTTTTGTAAAGTTCATAACTTCATTTTTGTCAAAAAATATATATAGATAGATAGACATACTCTATCGTATTGCTTATGGCTAATATAATCGATAGTTTTATTAATATACCCCGGCAAAAAGAGGAAGATTTTTGGACTCCGGTGATAATTGACCACATAAGGCAACTCGCCTATGATGGAAAACCACTGGATATTCTACAACCTGATGAATTTAGTTTGAGGATACTGGACAATATTTACTTTAAGAATTTATCCAGTAATATAAAGGATAATCCACTGGCAGATACTGAAACAGACCTCATGGGGTTAAAACTTTCTGTTCCATTGTATTTGGGCGATATGTCATTTGGTGCCTTAAGCGGAAACCCCAACATAGCAATTGCCAGGGCAGCAGATATTACAAAAACTCTTTCAGGCACTGGTGAAGGTGGGCTTCTTCCGGAAATTGAGAATTATGAGAGAATTTATGTGCAGTGGGCATCTGCACGATTTGGTGTTGATTATAAAACTATCAATGCAGGGTCAGGAATAGTTATAAAAATAGGCCAGGGAGCTAAACCCGGCATAGGTGGGCACCTACCTGCAAGCAAGGTCACATCAAAAATATCTTCGGCAAGGAGGATACCAGAAAACATCGACGCAATTTCTCCAGCACCGCATCATGATATTTATTCTATAGAGGATCTATCGCAAAGAATTGAAGCTTTAAAACTTGCTACCGGCAAGCCCGTATTTGTAAAGGTTGCAGCAACCAATTACATACCATACATAGTTACAGGGATAGCCAGGTCTGGAGCGGATGGTGTAATAATTGATGGCCAGGGTGCCGGTACAGGGGCAACCCCGGAGGTGATAAGGGATAATCTTGGGATACCCATAGAACTCGCAGTTGCATCATCTCATGATATTCTGGTAAGAGAAGGCCTGAGAGAAGGATTTAAAATTATAGCTGCGGGAAGAGTAACAGGTGCACTGGATGCCGCAAAACTCTACGCCCTGGGTGCGGATGTCGTTAGCATGGGAACGGCAGTGTTAATTTCCATGGGATGCATAATGGTAAGAAAATGCAATCTGGGCTTTTGCCCGGCTGCACTGACAAATAAGACCGATGGAACCAAAGTTTATAATATTGATTTCGGAGTTAACAACATAGTTAATTTTATAACCGGCTTTAGATTGGAACTTGCAAACATTCTTGATAATTTGGGACTTAAATCTGTAGATGAATTAACTGGGAAGAAGAATTTGTTGTATGCAAAAAACATTTCTAAGGGTGCAGGAAATATACTAAAGATTGATGCAGAGCATTCCAAGCACAGTTCTAATATGGGCAATTTTTCCCCAAACAGAAAATATTTAAATGAAATGATTACTAAGGGCGATGTTCCCATTACAAGCATGGGGAGCACCACATCTCCGGATGTTGTCAAACCCAGCAGAATAATTGACTGGATAAGGCTGGACGGAGCCCAGGTTACAAGGCCCTCTATAGATCCCTATAGAGAAAACATAGATACCACGTTTTACCTTGCCCATGGAAAAATAAGAATGTCTATACCGGTTATTCTGGATGTTTCATCTCAGAGAGAGGATATAAAGGAATCCCTGTACTGGGCATCCTTATTTATGGGCAATTTAGTAATTGACAGGAAATATTATAAGAATTATAAGAAAATAACTATTATTAGGGATGGGAATTTATACAGAATAAAAAATTTAAAATTCGGGGAAAAATCAAATCCAGGTATGGATGGATTTATTATAGGTGAATCGGACTCGCAGGAAATCGAACTATCCGATCTGGATATGAAACTCAAAAATGTGGGTTCCAGGTATCAATATGATATAATGGCATATATATCAAAATTTAAGAATTCTGGGGATATAATCAAATATCTGGCCCTTGGAGCTGATTCAGTTATTTTAAATGCAGACATTTTCAGCGATTCACTTGCCAACAACTACACAAACCTGAATCAAAAAGCCCTTAATTTTCTGCTCATTATTAAGAGGGAACTTGCATTAATTTCTGGCGCAATGGGAGTATCAAATTTGCAGTATTCTATCACTGGAAACAGGGAATTGCTGAGGGCTGTAAACATGGATGAGGAACTGGAAGAAAGAATAAATGTTCCGGAGGCTGGTTCATTATGAATTATTCACCATCGAGCTGTGGATTATTCGGAGTTTTGAGAAAATTTGAGGCAGAAAAAATAAGCGGTAAGGATGTCGTCGATTCCCTGGAACTTATAAGATACAGGGGAAGTAATAAAGGTTCTGGATACGCTTCATTTGATCTGACGGACAATAATTATTACATGATAAAAACCTTTTACGATGGCAGTGAAGAAGATATAAAAAGCATATTTAATAAAAGGAATATATTTCCAGAAGAAATAACCGTGGAAGACGCCGGGAATACGAAAAGTTACTGTTTTAATGTAACACTAGAAAATAACGATGAGGTTCTGGATAAAATCAATGAGGAACTCTGGCTTAATAGAGATGGCCGTGTTTACAGCGCCGGGAAATCTCTTAATGTCTATAAGGGCGTTGGCTATCCTCTGGATGTTGCCACATCATATAACGTGCAGGAAAAATATACAGATATGTGGCTGGCACATACAAGGCAGCCAACAAATTCTCCGGGGAATTATCCCTACTGGTCTCATCCATTTTCATCATATAACATTGCAATAGTGCATAATGGTGATATAAGCTCCTTTGGTGCAAATAGAGAGTTTTTAATTTCCCGGGGAATCAAAAGCTTTGTTGGCACAGATAGTGAGGTTATAGCCTATTTATTCAGGGAACTTCTCAAGGAGTTTGATCTCGAAACCACAATCAAAATACTTTCAAACAACTGTGATGACCCAAAAATAAAATATGAATACCGTGGAGCAGTTCTGGATGGCCCTTACACATTGATAATAGGCTATGATACTGGCGATGACCTTTACATGATATGCATGACCGATAAAACTAAGCTAAGGCCGGTAATAATAGGCACTGATCAAAATAATTATTACATAGCAAGTGAGGAGAACCAGATTAGGAATATGACTAAAAATGCCACGGTATGGCCCATGGAACCCGGTTCTTATTTTATAGCATCAATGAAAAATGGAATTATAAATTATGGTGTGAGGCATAAAGTAAAAGACTTCGTATTCTTTACAGACGATTTTGATATAGATGCGTCGGGCATAAAATATAACGAACTTGATGACTACATTTTAAAATCAAATAAAAATAATATAACTGTATCAAATATTTTGGGCCACAGATATATAGGAATTAAGTTTCCAGCTGGAAATAAGCATTTAAAATTATATGGAAACCCCGGGAACTGCCTGATGAACCTCAACCACAATAATGATGTTGACGTTTATGGCAATGTGGCAGACGATTGCTGTGACACAATGACCGGTGGCTCTGTTAGAATCCATGGCAATGCAGGGGACGTCTTCGGACAGGCCTTCCAGAATGGCAGAATTTATGTTCTTGGCAATGTGGGAAACAGGTCAGGCATACAGATGCGGGCATATAAGGATTTTAAGCCTGAAATGGTAATAAATGGAGGTTTCGCGGATTATTTAGGAGAATATATGTCAGGCGGTTTAATATTATCATTTACCAACAATAATGCATATACAGGCAAATATATCGGTTCGGGCATGATTGGCGGTAAAATATTAATAAGAAAAAAAATAAAGAAAAGCTCTATTGGCATGCAGCCACCGGATTACGTGGTAAAAAATATGCTAAAAGCCCTATTAGGCAATTCATTAATAGACAGGAATTTTTATGACTCAATGAAAAATAAAAATATCATAGACATAGTGGAAAAGGCACCGGAGGAGGCAAAAAAATACGTTGAGAAACTCTTAAGCAAGCATGAAATACCAGAATATGAATACAGAAAACTAAATTCAGATGAATTATCCGAAATAAAAAAATTGGTTCTGGATTTTGACAGTGTAATGGGAACTAACAATATTAAGTATTTAAACTCAGTGTTTACAGTAATTACACCACGTTACTGAATGGCATGGATTCATACGTTTTATAGAAAATATTTAATTTTTTTGAATATTTGTTCTTATAATAAAGGTTTTATATTAAAAATGTCGAAAAATTTGTCTTAAATTATATAACACTTAATATAATCACAAAATATGTTTATAGAAAGTTTTTTTTCTATGATACCAGATAGTACATCATGGCTAAACACAGGAAATAATGGATGGATGTTGACAGCCTCGACCCTCGTTGGGCTGATGAGCATTCCTGGATTAGCTCTGTACTATGCTGGATTGACCAAGAGAAAGTACATGGTTAACGCCATGATGATGGCCCTATATGCATTTGCTGCTGTTCTTGTTATCTGGGTACTTGCTGGATACAATTTTGGATTTGGAACATCAAGCATTCTGGAAATACATGGGTATTATATTCTGGGAATACCGGCTCCGGCAATGTCCGGTACATTCATATCGGGGCAGGCCATTGTCGGCCCTCAGCATCAGGCACTGAGTATACCGAATTCCACAATAATGTTCTTTCAGTTCGTTTTTGCGGCCATTACTCCAGTGCTATTAATGGGAGGTATTCTGGAAAGAATGAACTTTAAGGCCTGGATGATTTTTGTGCCTGTCTGGTCGCTTTTAGTTTACAGTCCGGTTGCATACTGGCTTTTCGCTGGTGGATGGCTTAACCAGCTTGGTGCTGTGGATTTTTCAGGCGGGTATGTTATTCATGTGGATGCCGGTATAGGTGCCCTGGCAGCTGCTCTTGTTATAGGTCCAAGAATTAAGGAGGAAATGCATATGAAAGCCAATAATCTTGCCCTTGTCATGCTTGGACTTGGATTAATATGGCTTGGATGGGATGGCTTTAATGGCGGTGACCCATACGGAGCCACAATAGATGCGGGAATAGCCGTATTAAACACAAATGTGGCCACTGCGGTAAGCATGATAACCTGGATGTTCATGGATATGAAATTCTTTAAAAAACCCTCATTAATTGGCGCATCTGTAGGGGCCATATCCGGCCTGGTAGGCATCACCCCGGCAGCCGGATATGTAAACATCTACGGTGCAATAATTATTGGAATTGCAACAGGCATAGTCCCATGGATATTCCTGTATAAAATAGAACCTAAATTTAAAATTGATGACACCTTGGGCGTATTTTCGTCCCATGCGGTTGCCGGAGTGCTTGGGGGATTGCTTACAGGAGTTCTTGCAGACCCGGTAGTAACTCAGTACATAGATCCGGGTCTCACGGGTGCAATATATGGAAATATACGTCAACTTGGAATCCAGGCTTTTGCGGCCGTTATTGTGATCGTCTATGTTTTCGCACTTACTTACGGTATTTTGAAACTCATTGGAGTTTTTGTGCCATTAAAGGAGACAACAGAGAAATTAAGGATAGGGGATATGGCAATTCATGGTGAAACGGGATTTGAAATGTCGTATCCACCTTCCAGTGCCGAGATAGAAAGGTTTACAAGAGAGGAAAAAGCCAAAAAATCTGAGAAGAAGAGTGATAATAAATAATTTAATGAAGAATTTTTTATAATTTTTTATAATTTTTTATAATTTTTTATAATTTTTTATAATTTTTTATAATTTTTTATAATTTTTTATAATTTTTTATAATTTTTTATAATTTTTTTAGATTTCATTTAAAATATAAAATAATATAGCTAAACGATTTAAATAAGTATGTATTTGTTTATATTGTGACATAAATGGAACACAACTTGAAAAATATTGATTATATTATAAAAGGAACAGAAACAAGGGATGGTGCCGGTGTACGGCTCAAGCGAATTTTTGGTGGCCCAAATACTGTTCAGTTAACTGACCCTTTTTTGCTTCTTGACCATTTCGGTTCAGACAGGGTGGAGGATTATATTGCAGGTTTTCCATGGCACCCGCACAGGGGAATAGAAACCATAACGTATCTACTTTCAGGAAAAGTGGAACACAGTGACAGCACAGATCATAGGGGAACAATATATCCTGATGAACTGCAGTGGATGACAGCTGGCAGTGGCATATTCCATGAGGAGATGCCTAAGCCACTGGACGAAAAAAATCCCGAAGAACTCATGAAAGCATACGGTATGCCAACACTTGTTTCTGGATTCCAGCTGTGGCTTAATCTGCCTGCTAAATATAAAATGGCAACTCCAACATACCGGAGCATAAAGGGCAGTGAGGTCCCAAAAATTTCAATGGATGGGATTACTGTCAAAATTATAGCCGGCGAATACAGTAAAATTTCCGGTATGTATGATTCCAGGTATGGTATAGATCCATTATATCTGGATATTTCAATGGATGAAGAGTCAGATTTTATTTACAAGGTAAAGGACGGATACACTTCAATGATATTCTCCATCACCGGCGAGGGAATATGCAGGGAACAGAAACTGGAGCCTGATACTGTAGCTATAATGTCAAAAAATGGGAGTTACATAAATGTGCACACAGGCAATTCAAAATACCGCTTCATACTTCTGTCAGGCAAACCCCTTAAGGAACCAGTAAAATGGTACGGTCCAATAGTGATGAATACAGATCAGCAGATACGTGAAGCCATAGCTGACCTTAACAATAACAATTTTGTCCGGGAAAAGAATCCGCTGATGGAATAAATTTTTATTCAAATAATATATCTATTTTTTTTTAGATAATAGTTATATATCCCCCTGCAATTAGATAACATGGAAAATGACAGTGGCATTAATCAGTATATGATATCCTTGAAATACCAGTTTAAATCCTATTTGCGTACAAAAAGATTTATTGGGTTGCTTCTTTTTACCACCATTATTTCAATAGGCATTACCGCACTTTTGCTCCATGATGAGTATAAAATGTTGAAAGCAGGTACACCCCTTTTCTATTTTTACAACTATCTTTCCAATTTTTCTGTTGATCTTGTTGTAATCATTGGAGCATTCTTTGGTGGAGATATTATTTCTACAGATACAGGAACAAGTGCTGCATATTATACACTTGTCCAGCCTGTCAGGAGATCAGTATTATTTCTGGGGAGGTACACGGCTGCGCTCATTTCCTCATTCATTATAGTCCTGGTATACTTCATTGTTGGTGCAGGAAGCTCCTTCTACCTTTACGGCAAGGTAACGCCTGTTGTATTTGAAGGCCTTGGAATACTGGTATTGTTCCTTGCGGCGGCAATTTCATTTTCAGCGCTATTTTCTGGAATATTCAAGGGGCAATCAAGTGGAATAATTGTTTCGGTCCTGTTGCTATTCCTGGGATTTCCCATAATAGACACATTTGTTGGCAGTATAGGAGGTTTAGATCCCGTATTTTCTCTTGATTTTGCCGGGGAGATTATGTACCTTATTTTTGATAATCCCTATCCAGCAGTTAAGGTTGTATCATCATCAGGTTTTCCACATAAAGTTGCAAGTACTTTTTATACATTTAGCCCCACTATAATGCAGGGTTTAGGTGTTATTACTGCATATATAGTAATATGCGGAGTAATTGCCATAATACTGTACGCAAGGAGGCAGATAGAGGGATAAACATGGAAATAACATTTAATAAAGTCACCAAAAAATATAGTAAATTCATGGCACTGGACGATGTTTCATTCAACTATAATGGTCATGGGGCAATAGGATATCTTGGCCCTAACGGTGCAGGGAAAACCACAACTCTGAAAGTAATGACAAATTTATTGCGCCCTTCAGAAGGAACTGCCGAATTAAACGGGATAGATGTAAACAGGCACCCTAAAAAGGCACTGCAAAATGTAGGTTCCATGATAGAAACTCCGGTTCCTTACCCTTTCCTTACCGTGAAAGAATCACTGGAATTCGTGGGTGAATTGAGAGGTGTTGACAGAAAAACTATCCATTCAAAAATAGATGAATTCTATGATGGACTCAAACTACCCCCATTGACATCAAAAATGGGGCAACTGTCCAAGGGGCAAAGGCAGAGGGCTGTATTTGCATCTGTATTAATTTCTGACCCAGACATAATTATATTGGATGAACCCACCAGCGGGCTTGATCCATTTGAGAGAAAAATATTCAGGGATTTTATACTGGAATTGAAAAAAACTAAACTGGTATTCCTTTCCTCACACATACTTTCTGAGGTTGCAGAAACATGTGATGATGTTGTTTTCATTAACCATGGTAAAATACTTAAACAGGGAAAAATAGGGGAGGTATCCCAGGAATTCAATACAAATGCGGTTTCCATAGAATTCCTCAGGCCGGTAGATGACAATATAATAAAAAATCTCCAGTCTATTGGAAATGGTTTAGTCAGGGCAGAGGGCAGAACAGCAGTGATAAAATTCTCAGGGACTGAAGTAGACCGGGCAAAAATACTGGAAGATGCGGTTAAGCTTGCACCAATTATTTCATACACATCCTATGGATCAGATCTGGAATCGGCGTATCTATCCATACTGGGTGAAAAAAAATTACCTTAAAGTGTGATCAGTGTTAAGGAAATTTCCTGTTAGGAACTTTGGTAAGCCTTTCCAGATAGAAATGGGGGATTCAGAAAATTCTATTTCTCAGAATGTGACTTGTATAAATGGTCAGATGATAAAGCAATAATACACAAGCCTATATAAAATGTGATTTCCCAGATAATGTGCCTGAATTCTGGAGTATTTACAGGTAATTCATTGACTGTGCCTTTTCTTTAGTTTATGAATAATTATATCTCTTAATTGGCGGCAATATTGTCCGATAAAACTCTATACTTTATGAATCTCTTCCATGCCTTTTTTATTCAGCAATTTTGTCATTATTTATATGATTGCTGCAGAAATTCACAAATATAACTATATCTGGGCCTTATATTTATACACTAATGCAATTCTGATACCCAGAGATAGAATTAGGGCAAATAATGGATATAATATAAAGTCAGTAAATAATTGGTTGTATTGAATGGAAGAAACAACATTTAATAAAAGGAAATTAAGTACTATCGGAAAAATCAACTCATAAACCACTAATAATATAATTGCAATACTAAATATGAATACTATTTTTTTAAGTTCATTGGTATCTTATTTTTCATTGTAAATCACCATTGTATAAAATTACAGGATATGATCCGTAATTTTTAAGGTGTAAGAAGTGATATCAACGGTATAACTATCATGGGCGATATTAAAATAACCATAATTATTCTATATTTCCACGGCATCTTATTTTTCATTGTAAATCACCACTATATAAAATTACATTGGATGATCCGTAATTTTTAGGATCATTTTGTGATCCCTCTTTTTTTATTTAGTTTCGATACAACATATATTCCATATATATTTACACCCGCAACTGCGAAAGCAGAGAATGCCATGCCATACACTATTAATGAATTTTTCATCAAATTATAGGGTGTAAGGAGTGAGACCAACGGTATAATTATCACAGGCGATATTAAAATTTCAGAAATTATTACATATTTCAGCGGCATCTTATTCTTCATTGTAAATCACCACTATATAAAATTACATTGGATGATCCGTAATTTTTAAGGTCATTTTGTGACCCCTCCCTTTTTATTTAGTTTTGATGTAACATGCGCGAAATATATACTTACAGCAAGGATACTCAATTGAATAAACATTAAAACATAAATAAATAATGGATTGAACATCAAATTATACGGTGTAAAGAATGTGATGGGAAATGCACTTATCACAGGCAAGATTAAAATAACAATAATTATTACATATTTATATTTCATTTGCATCCTATTTTTCATTGTAAATCACCATTGTATAAAGTTACAGGACATGATCCGTAATTTTTAAAGTTATTTGGAACCTGATTAGATGGTGAATTTATCCATACATAATTACTCTGCCACCAAGAATGCGTGTAATAGAAAAATATACCATTATTTCCACCGTATTCATCGAATAGGGCAATTACAGTTTCACCTATACTCACGAGTGCTGCCACTATAACTGCGGCTATTGGAAATATCAATGCAGCAATAATAGTTTCTATTGCACCCTCAATTGCTATTACAGCCATTAATGTATCTGTCATTTCCTGGTTAAATGCAAGTGCTGCCCCTCCACTACCTAATGAATATATTGCCTGAAGATCTACATATACATTGGGATTATTGCCTGTTGCATTCTTAGTATTATTAGTAGTATTGGTATTTAATACAGTTACATTATAGTTTCCTGATTTGGAATATAACGGTACCACTGTAAAATTATTATTTAATTCTGTACTGTTGATTAGTAATGATCTATGTTCTAATTTTCCATTAACATAAACGTTTAAAAGTTCTCCAGTTACGTTATTATTTC
>JAKBQO010000042.1 GCA_021835185.1 Thermoplasmata archaeon | reverse complement strand
ATTCCTGGATGGTTTATTTTTCTATTTAAGAAGGGGGAATGTAGATAAAGAACCCGTAATATTTGCATTAGGGATTAAAGAAACTGGAGAGTATGAACTATTAGGATTCTATTTAACAGTTAAAGAATCACATAATGCATATAAGGATGTACTGGAAGACCTCTATAATAGAGGATTAAAGGAGCCATTGTTAATTGTAGCAGATGGAATAAAGAATTTAGATGAAGAAGTAATGGAAATATATCCCGGATCAGAGTTCCAGCTATGTACAATACACTATGCAAGAGGATTAAAATCCAATGTAAGGGAGAAAGATATTGAGGAAATAACTATAGACGCAAATAAGATGTTTAAATGTGATAATAAGGAAGAAGCTATAATAAGATTCAATGATTTTAAATACAAATGGGAGAATAAGTATAGTGCGCCCCACTTACATTTGGACACTTTGAATGATATAGTTAGATTAATGAAATCCTTTATTTTACTATATCTACATAGGCAAACACTATCATCATATTTTTGCAGTATATCCTTGTGATTTTTACTGGGTTGCCAGATATTTTAAGTTCCTAGAATGGTTAACCTGCATATTCTATATATGGCAATAATCATTAATATAGCAGACTCTTAGGATATTGTCATATCTTTATATATTCTCAATGATAACTGTCCTAAATTAAGTGGTGCAGATCACCTTTATAAATACACAGAATTCTGGACACAATCAAACAATTCTCAATTTCAGGTAATCATATACAAATATATGAAATTATGAAGCAATTCCGTTTTAAGGAAAATTCCATTATTACCCTTATTTATACATCGGGCTATAATTACCATGGGATACAGCATAAATATATTATAATATATTTAATAATCCCCAATGGAAAAATACGGGTTGGCAATTGTGGCAATCACTGAAAATGGCCTGGAAATTAGCAGGAAGATTTCAGAGAGTTTTCCGGCAGATATTTTTGCAAGCCAGAGATTCCAGCCTGAAAATAAAGTAAAGATATTTGTTTCATTGAAAGAAACAATAAAGGAGTTATTCACCGGTTATGAAACTATAATATTTATAATGGCACTGGGCGCGGTTGTCCGCCTTATAAGCCCATATATCAAAAATAAATTTGAGGATCCCTGTATAATTGTCATAGATGACGGGGGTAAATTTGTTATTCCGGTTATCGGGGGGCATCATGGTTCAAATGAACTTTCAAAGGGTATTGCAGGAATATTGAATGCTTCAGCGGTGATAACCACTGCTTCCGATGTAAATGGAGTTCCATCACTGGAAATGCTGGCGAAAAAATATTCAATGTCTATAAAAAATACTCAAAATCTCCCTGCGGTTTCCATGGATCTGATAGACGGCCTTCCAGTACAGGTAACAAATAATACAAATATTGTGATACCTGAATTGAATAATTCAGGCAGTGGTAAAAGGATAACAGTTTCCTATGAAATAGAGGATAATAAATATGGAATAATATTGATTCCAAAAGTGCTTGATGTTGGTATCGGCTTTTCCACAGATGCCACGTATACTGATATGAAAAACGCTATAGAATCAGTTTTCAGGAAGTACAGTCTCTATCTTGAAGCAATAAGGTCCATTTCAACCATTACAATTAAAGAAGGGAATACAGACCTTAAAGTGCTTGCTGGAGATTTAAATTGTATGCTCAATTATTATCCACCGGAAAAACTCAATGAAAATTCAGTAACCCGGTCTGCGGCAGTTTACAGGGCAACAGGCGCATACTCTGTTAGCAACGCATCTGCAAGGATATCCTCATCAGGCGGTAAAGAGCTTGTATCAAAGGAAATTATTAATAACACAACAATATCGGTGTTTTTGCATGGGCATTAAGGGATTGATGATAGCTGCACCTTCCAGTGGTACGGGCAAAACTACAGTGTCAATTGGAATCATGAAGGCATTAACCGATATGGGGCTGAAAGTACAGCCATTCAAGGTTGGCCCGGATTATATAGATACAGGATTCCATTACTTTGCTTCAGGAAATGAATCACATAACCTTGACAGTGTCATGGGAAGCAACAATACCGTGAAGGAAATATACTATCATAATTCAGAAGGAAAGGACATATCAATTATTGAAGGAGTCATGGGCCTATTTGATGGAAAGGCAGGCAATTCACTGAAAGGCAGTTCCTTCGAGATATCACGCATTCTGGGAATTCCCATTGTAATGGTAATAGATATTTCAGCTTCAGGAAGAAGTGCAGCCGCAGTGGTAAAAGGGTTCAGGGATTTTGATAAAAGAGCCCTCCTGAAAGGGGTTATCCTCAACAGGGCAGGTTCGGATTACCACTGTAGCATGGTAAAGGAGGCAATTGAAACAACAACCGGGATAAAAGTTCTGGGGTGCATAAAGAGAAATAATGAATTAAAACTCGGTTCCAGATATCTGGGGCTTGTAACCGCTGCTGAAAATCAAATAAACGATGCATATTTAAAAAATTTATCATCCCTTATAAGAAACAGTATTGACCTGGAACAGATTGTAAAAATTTCATCTACGGCATCTAAACCATCAAAATATAAGCCAGTTATTTATAATCGCCGGGAGAAGGAAAAGTGCACAATAGGAATAGCATACAATAAGGCATTCACATTTTACTATCCAGAAAATATTGAACTGTTGAAAAAATTTGGTGCGAAAATCATATATTTTGATCCAGTAATTGACAGAAAACTACCACATATGGATGGAATTTACATCGGTGGCGGCTATCCTGAATTATATGCAGGTGAACTCTCTGGCAACAGTGCATTGCTTGCCGAAATTAAAGAAAAAATTGATGATGGCATGCCTGTATTTGCTGAATGCGGGGGTTATATGTACCTATCTGAATCCATAAATTATGGCGATGCTGAATATCCAATGGTCGGGGCAATACCTGCAAGAACACATATGGAGGGATTATCACTGGGATACCGGAAAATATATCCTGCAGCACCGGGAGAAATACTGAAAGAAGGTGAGAAAGCAATGGGGCACGAATTTCATTATTCACGTATAGTTTTCAATAAAAGCCATAGTGAAGCATATAAATTTGAGAATGGGAAATCAGAGGGCTACTCCTCTAAAAACATACTTTCAGGATATGCACATTTATATTTCCCTTCCAACCAGAACGTTCCGAAAAGATTTGTAAAGCAGTGCGTGGAATATAAAAATAAAACCGTGGAATAATATATTAAAAAAACATATGGAAGCATGGATAAAAATTTTATTTTGCCGGAAGAAAAGACACTGGTAAACCTTTCAAGCGATATATTCGGGCATTTTGGATTGCGTACAGAATCGGAGGGCATTGGCCTGAATTATAAAAATAAAAAACTCTGTTTCATATTGCTGGATGGCCTTGGGTGGAATATATACAGGCAAACAGGCATTGAGTTTAAAAATGAGATTAAAGGCACATCAGTTTTTCCTTCAACCACATCAAATGCATTGTCATCATTTTTTCTGAATAAATTTCCAGGGCAACACGGGATTATAGGATATCAGCTGTATATCAAACAGCTGGGCTCTATAGTGAATATACTGGGCTATACTTCATCCGCTGCATATATGCGGGATTCAATGGAAAAGGCATATCCAATGAGCAGCATATTTAATTTTGAGTCTAAGGTAACATCATTAAATCGTGCAGGCTATTCTACCGTTAATATTATTCCGGGGTTTATTAACAAAACATCATTCTCAAATATTTTATATGGAGACAATACAACCGACACATATGCAAATATGGTGCACAGCTTCTATGTCCTTGAAGAAAATTTAAAGCAGGGAAGGGATTTCATTTCCTATTATGCAGCTGATGTTGACCAGATAGCACACAAACTTGGTCCGAACAATCCATATACCATTGAAAACGCGAGGTATATACTTCAGCAGCTTTCTATGATCATGAAAAAATATCCTGAATATGATTATGTTATAACAGCTGACCATGGCCATGTTGAGGTTGGAAATACAATAAATCTCGGCAATGATTCCGGGCTCAGGGACATCTCGATACTCCCACCATATGGAGATTCACGTGCATTATTCCTGGAAAACAGGAAGGATATTAAAGACTATCTGGAAGAGCATTATACCAACCTGGAATTAGTGGAAAAGGGAAGCCAGAATTACTACCAGCTTCTTGGAAAAGTGGATGCAAATACACTGAGCAACCTTCCGGGGGTAATTGGGATTGCTAAAAACAATGACATATACCATTTTCCCCTCAATCAGAGAAAATATACGATGAAGGGTGCACATAGTGGCCTTTTAAGGGAAGAAATGGAGATTCCTGTACTCGTCGTATAAAGTCTTAATATTGAATTTATTTATCAAATTTTTTAATATTGAATACGGATTTGTATTGTTTCGTTTTAAAAAATGTTTATTTATAAATTTTATATATGCAAACATATGTCTGAAATTAAAATGTCTAAGAGATCAATAAATATCACCATTGCATTAATGGCTTTTTCCGGCCTGCTTATCATCTATGTAGAGACTATGATTGTCCCTGCAATTCCTGTATTTATAACATTTTTCCACTCTACCTACAGCAACGTTTCGTGGATACTTACTGCTTATATTATTACAGGTACCGTATCCGCTGCTATTTTCGGGAAGGTGGCTGATATAGTGGGAAAGAAAAAAGTTTTCCTGCTTCTAGGAATAATATATACAATTGCCATATCATTCGGCGGGTTTGCACATACGCTGGATGAGCTCATAGCTGTAAGGGCTGTTCAGGGGATCGGCTTTGGAATGATTCCAATAGCCTTTGCCATAATAAATGACGTTGTTCCAAGGGAAAAACTTGCACTTGCACAGGGAATAATGAGTGCAACTTTTGCAATAGGGTCAGGCATAGGGCTGGTTCTCGGGTCATACATAACAGAAACCCTTGGATGGCAGTGGGATTTCCATACAGCAATACCTGTAGCAATAATTCTCTTAATATTAACGTACATATTCATACGGGAAAACACTGTAACAGGCAAGCAGAAGATCGACTTTGCCGGTGTTTCAATGCTGGGTGCAGGGCTTGTGTTGCTTATATTCGGATTGTCCGAAGGTGAACATTATGGATGGTACTCACATCTTATAATTGGAATGTTTATCCTGGCATTCATCCTCTTCGCGGCATTTACATATTTTGAAAGCCATTACAAATATGCTTTTATAAACATGAAACTATTGAAGAAACGGAACATATTCCTTTCCAATATAGTAGGATTATTTGCAATGGCTGCCATGTATTTCCTTTTCTTTACCGTTCCTACGCTTCTGCAGGATCCGTCTCCTGTGGGATTCGGGAAGACCGTATTTTATTCCGGCTTGATAATGTTTCCTGCTACAGTTATGAATATGGTTTTTGCACCCGTTGCCGCCAGAATTATAAAGCACAGGGGCCCCCGGCTATCCATCATTATAGGCCTTTCAGTTGACATTGTAGGATTCTGGTTGCTGTACTTATACCGGGCAACTATACCGGAAATTCTGCTGGACACCATGTTCGTTGGCGCAGGGATTTCTTTAATGCTGGTAGGAATTATAAACGTACTTTTAACATCCACGCCAAGGGCAAATGCCGGAGAAGCTACAGGAATGAATACGGTATTCAGGGATATTGGAATGTCCATTGCTCCAGCTGTGGGAGGAGCACTTGAAACAATGTATACACTAAAGGTAACTGTTGGTGTACAGATAATAAATGGCATACCGACAAAAATCCAGCTACCTTTCCCTGATAGTACGGCGTATAATTATATATATCTAATCGGTGTAATATTCGTTATCCTCGGATTTATATTTACTGCTTTTATGAAGAAAACTAAAATAGAAAGTTAATTTTCGCCTATAAAGTTTTAAATATAGATATATCTTAAGCCTCTATGGTTGAAGTGGATCAATTAAAGAGAAATTCACTTGGAGGTTTCAGATTAGTGTGGCAGGCGATGGGTACTCTCTCTGTTGCAGCAGATGCTGCATATTTATTAACTGGAGTAGTAGAATATGCACTGGGGGCCACTCCACTTGCACTGTTGCTTGGCGTTTTTGCATACCTCTTTATTATGAATACCGGTTATCAATTTTCCAAGCATGTGAATTCAGCCGGGTCGTACTATACATTTGCCGGGAAAGGCCTGGGAGGGATAGCCGGAACATTTCAGGCGTGGAATATGGCTTTTTACGGGTTAATTGGATATGGCAGCTTCGGATTTCTGGGGCTTGCAGCTTTTATAACCCTGCTCGACCCTGCTTATAAAGGCATTGTTTTCTGGCTTCCTGTTGCCTTTTTTGCTGCCCTTATATCATTTATTTTCACCCATCGGGGCATGAAGGTATCCACGGATTACCAGATAGCAGGAGGCGTGATAGAAGTTGCAGTTCTTCTTATTGGCTCTGCTCTTATAATAATTCATGCAGGAAACCTGAATACTCTGGCTGTCTTTACAACAAAGTATGTTTCAGGTGCATCTCAGCTTCTTTTTGCCATGATTTACTCCATGATTCTTTATTTCGGCACCACTGTTTCTATAACTGCAATGGGAGAAGAGGCAGTATCGCCACAGAAGACAATTAAAAAGGCCCTTATAGGAACAGTAATACTCTCAGGAATAACACTTATCATTGTATCATATGCATTTACAATCGGATGGGGACCATCTGCTATGGCATCATTTGCAACCAGCCCTGACCCCGGTATCATTCTCTTCAGGAAACTCAACCCTGTAATATACATCCTGCTGATTCTGGTTACTGTGAACAGTTTTATGGGATATAATATATCTGTAAGCAATGCGGATTCCAGAATTTTTTACAGTTTTGCAAGGGATGGAATTCTCTTTCTCCCTGAAAGTATAGGGAGGATTCATAAAAAATACAAAACTCCATCAAATGCCGCACTTGCAATATTTGCATTTTCTCTTGTAATTGCAATAATCTTTGGTGTATTATTCGGGCCTGTGAAGGGTGGACTTATGATGCTGCTTATCAATGCCTATGCAGCTTATGTGGAGCATATTATAGCTTCAATATCACTGCCTGTAATGATGAGGCGCATACACAAATTTAAGGTGATTGAGCATTTAATTATTCCTGTTATTGGTATTGTAATTCTCGTTATAATAATGGCAGGCACAGTAATATCGCCAGGTAAATACCCGGAGAATCTTGCCGTTTATATTGGAATTTCATGGATTCCCATTGCCGGGATTTTAACCTTTATTGAGTACAAAATACATCCAGATAAGGTAAGAAATGCAGCTAAAATGTCCATAGAGGAGGAGGCACTGGAACCAAAATAATTGTGACATTATTGCTATGAGGCTAAATACAGGAAATTAATATTAACATCATGTATTAATTTTTTAGATTGTGAATTTCTTATTTTTCTAAAATATATAATGTTATTAATGTTGATAATTCAGGTTTTTGTTCCCCTTGCAATGTATGTATTTCCAGATTTATTGTAGCTTATTGCAAATATTACAATGACAATCGCAGAGAATACGCCAAATATAGCTATGAGAGACCATGTTGCCAGCCCGTTATAATGGAATGTATACATTATATATGTTCCCATGGATGGCCCGAATGCCCGCCCTATGGAATTTACCATTGAGTTAAATCCCATATACCTTCCTGTTTTTCCAGGAGGAGACATTTTTGATATAACAGTATTAATTGTAGGTGTAGTCAGGTTTTCTCCCATTGTTATAATAACCATATCAAACATTAACCCGTATAAATTGGTTGAAAATGCTATTATAAAATAACCTAGGGCATAAAAAAGTGCCCCGGCTATGAAGGTAATGAGATCCCCGAAACGGGCAAATAGCTGAATTAAGGGATACTGGCCGATAACCACAACCAATCCGTTAATCGCGTAAATATAGCCAAGGTCTGCAACGTTAATTTTTATTGCAATCTCGCTGTACAATGGAAGTGAGACCGAAAACTGTGAGGAAAGCAGTATTATGAAGAAAGTTGCAATACTGAAAATAAACAGGTATTTATCATACACAAGAAACGGGTTTCTCGTTCCTTTTCCTGTTTTAAGCACATTCTGTTTCTTTACAAAAAGAATTATTATAGTCTGCAGGATGCTTGCCACAACTAAAGCATAAAATATGTAAATAATGCCTGTAGAATAAATAAAAGAACCCATCAACGGCCCGACAGCCCATCCCACATTGGACAGTATCCTGTATATTGAATAACCGCCTTCCCTGCTTTCCGGGTTAGTTACATCTGCAATAAGGGCACTGGCCGAAGGGTAAACAAGAGACCCTGAAAATGATGAGAATATAAATAATATAATGGTTAAAGTATAGATGTGGAACAGAAATGTTAGGGCAATGGAAAGGTAAATAAAAATACCGGAAATGCTTCCAAGCATAAGTGTAAATTTTCTGCCCTTCAGATCTGCCAGATACCCTCCCAGGATACTGAATACCATTGACATCAGTGAAAGAAGTGTAAATATGATTCCCACAATGTAAACAGCTAGATGGATATACAGGCTCAGGAAGATGGCCATAAAAGGCCATGAAGCACCCATGCCCAGGGATCGCATCATAGAAGAAAGGCTTACTATGACTACCTGCCTGTTGCGTATATCTGATGAAAATGAAACCATTCCGTGACATTACTAAATATTATAATAATATTATTCCAGGCACGTTAAGGTAATCATGGACTATAGTATAATATGCGGTGAACTACCTCATGGCAAATCATAGAGGCTTCCTGGTATAAGGTTAAACAGAATGTGGAAAACAAGTCCAGCAGCTATAAGGCTTTATCAGGAAATAAAAGGCAGGGTGTAAGGTTAGATTATAAATTATTTCATTAAATGATAGAACTTTTCAAACAATAACCTCACAACATTGTCCATAATAAAACGTTTCGCCTCAACATTTCACCGAGGCCGGAGTTTATATTATGAATAATACTATTGCCAACATATGTCTGGCAGTTACAGGGAAAATATTATATTATGTTTTTCCATACTTTCAAATGCGCGATACTGATAGCCTGCATTCAGGTTCTATATCCAATGATAAAAAATTAAAGAAAGTGCTTACTTCATGGGATTTATATTTCTTAAGCCTTGGCGCTATAATTGGATCAGGATGGCTCTTTGCCGAATCAGCAGCTGCTGGCACAGCTGGCCCTGCTGCTATACTGTCCTGGATAATAGGGGGTGCTATAGTCCTGGTTCTGGTACTTGTATATGCCGAAATAGGTGCAATGATACCCAGAAGTGGATTTATAACAAGATACGGGCATTATTCCCATGGAGGCATTGCAGGGCTTTTTTTTGGATGGGGATATTTTGCGGCAAGGGTTGCAGCACCCGCCCTGGAAGCTGAAGCCGCTATAACATATGCCGGATCATATATAACAAAACCAGCACTCATATACTACGCAAAAAATCCACTTGACCCCTCGTCAAGTGTTACCCTATTATCAGGCTACGGCATTCTTATTGCAGCTGCACTGATAGCGGGTTTTTATTTTCTGAACTATTTTGGCGTAAAGTTAATGGGGAAGACAAACCAGGGCATCACCTGGTGGAAACTCATCATTCCATCAATTACCATAATACTGATGGTTTTCCTGTTATTCCATGCAGGGAACTTTAACAATCCTGCATTAGGTGGATTTCTTCCACATAACAATATTTCATTAGTGTTTGAAGCCATATCAACTGATGGGATAGTCTTTTCATATTTAGGATTCAGGCATACATTGAATTTTGCAGGGGAGGCAAAAAATCCACAGAGGGACATACCGAGGGCATTAATTTATGCTATGCTGACATCTATAGTAGTTTATGTGCTGCTACAGTTTGCCTTCATTTCCGCCATCAACCCATCACTGTTAACTGCATCAGGTGGGTGGCTGGGGCTTTCGTCAGCTTCTGCCGGAACATACGCAAAAAGCATTGATAGCGCTCCTTTTGCATTCCTGGCAAAATCCTCCAGCCTAGCCATTCTGGCTGTGTTAACATACCTTCTCTATGCAGATGCATATATATCACCTGCCGGAACACTTAATATTGCAGCAGGGACCGCTACCCGATCTCTGTATGGCCTGGCAGAAATTGGATATTTTCCCCGTACGTTTGGAAAGGTAAGCAAAAGGACAGGGGTTCCAGTATTTTCATTATTAATAAGCCTTGTTCTGGGTTTAATTTTCCTGGTGCCATTGCCAAGCTGGTATGTGGTTGTTGGCCTTGTTTCCGGTGTGGCAGGCTTTACTTATATACTGGGTGGTTCAACATTAATGGTACTGAGGCGAGAGGCATCTGATCTGAAGAGGCCATTTAAACTGCCATACGCACGTATCCTCTCACCTGTTGCTTTTATAGGTGCTTCCCTGATAGTCTACTGGACCGGGTGGCCAACCGTTGCGTATATCGCTATAATATTATTTGCCGGCTTCGCTGTTTATCTGGTATTCCTTGCATTTCATCATGTTGACAATATATTCACAAAGGAAAATATACAAGGCGGATACTGGGTGCCACTTTTAATAATTGCATTAACTATTCTCTCATACCTTGGTGAATCCAACTTTGGAGG